>CAYYHH010000017.1:0-13584 GCA_964471645.1 uncultured Oscillospiraceae bacterium | reverse complement strand
GTTGATTTGCCCACGTTGGGCCTTCCAACTACCGCGACTATCGGCTTGCTCATTTATTTTGCATCCTTTTCTCTTTATTCTGTATCATCAGCATACATATTATAATAGCAGATTAACTTATAGACAACAATTGTTAGAAAAAAATAGGACTGGACACTTTGTCGAAAAAAAGAGAGAATAGAAGCAGGGATTAAAAATAATCTGATAAGAACACTTTAATCCAATAATTAATCGGAAAGGAATATCATATGGATGAACTCAACCGTGATCAAATGAATCAGATCTACAAATTTGATCCGCCGCCCGAAAAAAAAAGAAAAGGTCGCAAAGGCTTGAAAATATGGTTGATTGTAGTGGCATGCATTGTAGTTTTCGGCGCCGTGATCGCCTTTACAACAAATGCACTGTTCTCAAGTCCTGCCGCAACCTTGCCCACTGAGCCCTACGTGGGAGTGTTATATGTAGAGGGCGTAATTGCACAAAACAATGTAGATACATGGGGGCGTGCAATCGATTATCAGCACGATTTCACTATAAAGTCAATTGATCAGCTGATTAAAGACAAAAACAACAGGGGCATGATCATCTGTGTCGATTCACCCGGAGGCGGCGTATATGAAAGCGATGAACTATATTTCAAGATCAAAGAATATAAAAATAAAACGGGGCGTCCCGTGTTTTCTTATATGAAATCAATGGCCGCCTCCGGAGGTTATTACATATCGGCCCCGGCCGACATGATATATGCCAATCGCAACTGCTGGACCGGATCTATAGGGGTTACGATCGGAACTCTTTACGACCTGTCCGGGCTCTTGGAAAAATACGGGGTAGAAACGGTCACAATTACATCCGGCAGGAATAAATCCATGGGTAGTATAGTGGATCCTCTGACCGATGAACAGCGAAAAATATTTCAGTCTTTGGTAGACGAAGCCTACGACCAGTTTGTCGGTATAGTGGCTGAAGGTAGAAATATGGATCCGGAAAAGGTGAAAGAGCTGGCCGACGGCCGCATTTATACGGCAAAGCAAGCGTTGGAGCTGGGTCTGGTTGATGTTGTCTGCTCGTACGAGGATGCCATCTCCCACATGGCGGACAACTATGCTCTGGAAGGGTATATATTGCATGATATGCGCTATAGAGATAATTCGTTTATGGGCAGACTTCTGGGGCAGTTTCCCCTCCCTCAAAGAGCCGGCAGCGATGTGGAAACGATTTTATCAATGATCAAAAACGACGTGGCCTTCCCCGTAAGCTATTTAAGTGAAGTTCTGGCGAAACAGTAAGAGGTTTCTCAAGAATTGATTCTTTTCTCTCATAGTAAAAATATCGATTGTATAAACAGGCCTATAAACATGTTTTTTCGTACAATTACTGTTTTAGGCCTTTTTCTTTACCGGACCTGTCGGCTTTGACGATTAAATCACATCTGTTGCAACAAGCGCAACCTTATTGCGCATAATGATTGAAGACATTGAAACCCCTGATATAATTATATCTGATAAGATTTTTTCGCCTTACAGTGTGGTTTGCGATGGGAGAATTATAATGTTTATAATAATACCGGCATACGCAATTATCTTTGCTTTTTTAATATCCACTTTATATTACAAGAAATTCCAACCCTATCATCTGATTGCGAAGACACTGAACAGTCTGGCATTTGTGATAATATGCTTTTGGTTTGCATATGAAAAGGGTCTGGTTTCCGCTACATATTTCATGATTGTATTTACCGCTTTGACACTATGCATGATAGGCGATATTCTCCTCGCTGTTACTCCGAATCGGGCCGGATCAAAGTGGTTCCTGTCTGGAGTTGTTGTGTTTTTAACCGCCCACCTTGTTTTCTGTTTCGCCTTTTCGCGGCTTGCCCCATTTACCATAATAGATTTTATGTTCCCCTTCGCATTCGTACTATTAATTTTCATTGTTTCCAGGCTTGATAGCGTAGACATGGGAGATATGCTGCCTATAGTGACCATATATTCATTTTTCGTTGCCCTTCTGTGCTCTAAATCAATTACTCTGTTTCTGGCCCTCGGAGCTTCTGATGTGACCTGGCTGATTATGTCGGGAGCTTTACTATTTTGTCTTTCAGATTTTATATTGATCTTTATCTATTTCTGTTCAAAAGAACCACGCTTATTAAAATTCTTTAATCTTCTGTCTTATTATACTGCAACCTTCCTACTTGCTTTATCTGCAGGTGCAATGAACGGGGGGATATAGATAATATGGCAAAGCCGGTGAAAGACTTCCCCGGAGAAATAAAAATACTGTAATCATTCTATGGGATACCAAAAGAAAGGATGTGCAAAATGAAATCTAACAAATCTCCTAAGACTAAGTCCAGGGTTAAAGAAAAATTAGCTTATGCCTGCGGGGACATCTACGGTGGTAGTTCATTTTTAATTTTCAGCTTGCTATATATGAACTTCTTAATTTTAGTCGAAGGAATGCCTGTGGTTTACGCCTCAATAATAATCTTTATCGGTAAAATCTGGGACGCTGTCACCGACCCGGTGGTAGGCCGTATTTCCGACAAAACCAGATCCCGCTACGGCAGAAGGCGCCTATATTTCTTAATTGGTATTGTGCCTGTTTTCTTGTCATTCGTCATGTTGTTTTACTCTTTTGGAATCATGGATATAACAGCTAAATTCGTATATCACACCTTTGCCTACATGTTCTTCGGAACTGCGTTTACAATCGTAATGATTCCATACAATGCAATACTTTCGGACATCACATCGGATTATAATGAAAGAACATCCTTTACCACGGTTCGGATGCTCTTCTCAGGGGGATCCTCTCTGTTGGCCGCAGTTATCCCCGGCATACTGATCAAGGTCTTCGGCGGTGCGGCAAATGGACCGGAACAAAAGCCCGGATATTTGATTATGGCTCTTATTTTCGCTGCTATTTATGCACTTTGTTGGGTTATTACATTCAAAGGCACAAAGGAAAGGGAAGATCTTCCGGAGCCCGATACCATAACGCTGAAAGATTGGCTTTCGGTCTTTAAAAATAAGGCCTACACAAAGTTTCTCGGCATATTCTTATCTTTCCAGATAGGAGTGGATCTGGTCCTGGCCCTATTCATCTTTTACATAGACATAGTGGTTCTCCAATATAAAAACTACGAGCTAGTTATCGGTCTGATATTGGTATTTCAAGTAGTATTCATGGGTTTGATGGGGGCTCTTGCCACAAGAAAGGGCAAAGCTTTTCCCCTGCTTGTCGGCCTCCCGCTTTGGATATTTGCCATGCTTTGTTTCATACCTTTGAACATTGAAACTCCTATTATTGTGTTCTGTATATTATCCATTCTTATCGGTGCCGGTGCCGCCTCAGGCAACTTGGCCACATGGGCTATGCTGGCAGATATGTTTGATGTGGACGAAATTATAACAGGTAAACGCAGAGAAGGGATCTACAGCGGAATAACCACCTTTTTGCGCAAATTTGCCAGTGGAGTAGCTGTCCTCATTCTGGGTTTCGGCCTTAAAGCAATAGGTTTTGATCAAGATCAGTACAGCTTGCTTCGGGCAACTGCGGAAGCCTTCAACCCCGCATCATATGCCCAGTCGGGAGTGGTAATGGGAATAAAGTGGATGTTCATATTGATTCCGATCATCCTGCTGGGTATCAGCTTTATCTTTGCCCTAAAAAACAGAATAGATAAGAGGCGCTTCGATGCAATCCTCCATGGAATAGAACTGTTTAAAACCGACGGCAATCTGGATAAACTGCCTGCGGCAGAACTGGAAGATATCTTATATGCAACTGAATCAGATATAGAATCCCTTTGGAACGTCCGGCAGGACTAAAAAATAACACCTTCATGTATAGATAATATTGAAAAAAACAATTAAAACAGCAACCATTTATATCAGTTTAATGGTTGCTGTTTTCTTATCATATTTGCTTTATCATATCAGGTTCTCTTAATTGATGAAATAGTCGGCTATGCCCTTCCGGAGCGCTTTCTGTCAATGAGGACCGCGATAACGATAATGCTTCCCTTTACAACCTGTTTGTAAAAGGCTTCTACGCCCATCAGATCCATGCCATTGTTGATTACGCCGATAAGCAGGGCACCTAAAACCATATCTCCGACGCTTCCGATACCTCCGTTGAAACTCACGCCGCCTATAATGGCCCCTGCAATGGCATCCAGCTCATATCCTATACCCATGGCCGGCGCTGCAGATTTAAGTCTGGAGGCCAAAATGGTGGCCCCGACTCCGACTAATACTCCTTCAATCAGATAAGTCTTAATTTTTACCCAATCGACATTGATTCCGGCAGCTCTCGCCGCATCCTCGTTGCTTCCGACTGCATAGATATATCTTCCCAGGGGTCGCTTCTCCATTATGTACCACATCACTGCCACAGTTATCAGGAAAATAATAACTGTCCAGGGAACAGGACCTAATGATTTGGATCCAAGGTATGTAAACCCGTCCGGAAAATTCCCCACCGGCATCCCATGTGCAAAGATCAGCGCCAGGCCCCTTGCAATGGACATCATTCCCATCGTAACGATAAATGCAGGGATTCTCGCTTTAGCCACTATAATACCGCTAAAAAGTGACACAGCGACTGCCGTTGCGATTCCTGCAAGGAACCCTATAACCGGATGGAGCCCCAGCCCGCCCACGCCGGAAGAGACCATAAGGCCGGCAATTATGCCTGAGAGCGCAAAGGTCGAGCCAATAGCAAGGTCTATCTGTCCCATGATAATCAGCACACCTACGCCTATGGTTGCAATTCCTATGCAGGATACTTGCCTGAGCACATTGATTATATTGGCCGGGGTCATAAAGTTGGGAGACGCTATAGAAAGTAGTATTATTATTATGATAAAGGCTATCAGTATACCTCTGTCGTTTATGAATTGTTTATAATTGAAATTTTTGACCCTTGCCCGGAGGCCTGATTTTTCGTTGCTCGCCATAGTTATTCACTCCTTTTTGTTGCTACGGCCAATTCCATTATTTTATCGGCAGTAGCTTCGCTGCGATCCAGAATCCCTGTCATCATTCCTTCGTGTAATACCAGCACCCTGTCGCTCATTCCCAGTATCTCCGGGAGTTCCGAAGAAACCATGAGAACTGCTTTACCTGTCCCCGCAAGGGTTGACATAAGACGATGAATTTCCGACTTGGTCTTTACATCAATTCCTCTGGTAGGTTCATCAAGAATGATGATTTCCGGATCGGAGTTCATCACCCTTGCGACGGCAACTTTTTGTTGATTCCCACCGGATAAATTCTGACAGATCTGAGCCGGACTGTTAGTCTTGATTTCCAGCTTTTCTTTATACTCATCTACGTATTTGCACTCTAATTTCTTACTGATAACCGGTCCATCCATACATTTTTTATACGAGGACATAAGTATGTTGTTTTTTACGCTCAGCCTTAAAAATACCCCGTTCTTCTTCCTGTCTTCCGGCACCATTGCTATGCCCCTTGCTATGGCGTCTCCCGGCATCCGGTTCTTTATAACCTTGCCATGCAAGTATATTTCACCACTGCTGGGATGCCTTTCACCTACGATAGCTTCCATCAGCTCCGTTCTCCCCGCACCCATCAAGCCGGCCACACCAAGAATTTCTCCCTTTCGCAGCGCAAAACTTACATTGTGGAACTTTCCGGGTACGGTCAGATTTTTCACTTCCAGCAATACATCTCCGATTTCGCTTTGTTGCTTTGGGAACAGATCGCTGACATCTCTATCGACCATCATAAAGATCAAGTCCTTTTCAGAAACTTCGGAAACTCGCCCCGTATGTATGAATTGCCCATCTCTGAGAACCGTTACCCCATCGCAGACAGCATAGATTTCCTCCATCTTATGTGATATGTAAACGATTGTCTTGCCTTGATCCTTCAAAGTGCGAACCATAGCGTGCAAATAATCGATTTCTTTCTGGCTTAGAGCGGAAGTGGGCTCATCCATAATAATTATTTGAGCATTCAGAGAAATGGCCTTGACTATTTCAACCAACTGATGCTTCGCCACAGTCAAATCTCTTATATGAGTTTTGGGATCGAGATCCACCCCCAGCTTTAAAAGTAGCTCTTTAGAATCTCTGTACATTTTTTTAAAATCCACAGCGCCGCTTTTAGTTCTCGGTTCTCTTCCTAGGTAAATATTTTCCATTACGGACATTACCTTCACCTGGTTGAACTCCTGAAATATCATACTTATCCCAACATTCTGGGCATCTTTTACCGATCTGAACTCCACACTCTCCCCATTGAGAATTATTTCACCTTTGTCAGGCTTATGAAGACCTATAAGGATTTTCATAAGGGTCGATTTGCCTGCACCATTTTCCCCGACCAGCGCATGGACTTCCCCGCGCCTCAGCGTGAAATCTACGTTGTTCAATGCATGAACACCACCAAATCTCTTGTCTATATTCTTCATTTCCAGGATAATATCGTTTTCCACAAGGTTATCCTCCTTTCGTAAAACAATATTGCGACTTTGTAGTTGAATTGTAATTGTCAGGTGCAGCATAGCCGCAGGGGAGGAGAATTTTCTGCGACTATGCTGAACAATGCTTGCTGCCAGATTTAAAAATACTTGTTGGAGATCGCGTCACGAGCCTTTGCCTGTTCTATGTAGGAATCTACATTGTCAATCGTGCATACTTCATATGGGATCATATAGTCGGATATTGCATTACCTTTGGCGGCCTCAATAGCTAAGCGCAAAGCATGGGCCCCCTGCCCCAATCCATCCTGCCAGATTGAGTTGTCAACAACGCCTGCTTTTATTTTTTCCATAACGGGCATATCGCAATCCATTCCGCCTAAAAGGATCTTGCCGGCCAGTCCTGCATCCTCAACCGCAGTGATTGCACCGACCAGTATGCAGTCTGCATGTGTTGCAATCAGATCAATTCCGTCTGGGTAGTTCTGTATCCAATTTTCAACCAACTGCAGAGCCTTATCGCCGGACCAATCCGCTGTATTTTGCACAACTAATGTAGCTTCCGGATGTTCGTCCAGCACTTCCTTGTATCCGATTTCCCTGAAAACCTGAGCCGAGTGACCTAAAACGGCATTGATATAGGCAACCCTGGGATTTTCGGGGGCCATGGACAGCAAACGTTCCAGCTGCAATCTTCCTGCTTCAACATCATTAGAACCTACGTGTGCAGTAACATTGGGACTGTCTGATGTGGTGTTAACGGTTATTACCGGGATGCCTGCCTCTGCTGCAAAATCAACGGCTGCAGCGCTTTGCACCTTGTCGACCGGGTTAAGGATAATGGCATCTACACCCTGAGATACAAAATTCTCTACTTGCCCCTGTTGCTTTGCGGGATCATCATCGGCGAAAACAACTTCGAACTTTACGTCAGGAGCGCTGTCATTGTGGTATTCATACATACCGCTGGTTAAATAACGTATAAATCCACTTTGATTCCCTTGCATGCATGCCGCGATGACGATCTGGTCTTCATCCGTAACTTCTTTTGATACCGGATCTGCGCTGCCGCAGGCGGTTGCCGCTATTATAATGCACAGTACAAGGAGCATTATTAACAGCCTGCTTAGTTTACTCTTTCTCATGTTCTTACCTCCTAATTATTAAACGCTTGTTAATATAAATTGTGAAATAATATATCTCATCAATTTCAGATTAAATGGTTCAAAACTTGACCTTTCGATTATTACACTAATAGGTCATTCATTATTACGGAAATAGCAACTGCACCTGCATCGGGATGGCTCAGGCTTCTTTCTCCCAGATAGGAGGCCCGCCCCTTTGAAGCCACCATAGTTTTTGTTGATTCTGCACCGGAAGCCGCCGCTATAGCCGCCAACCGAAAACCTTCCCCAAAAGTCCTTCCTTCTGACGCGGCTTTCCCGAGGGCTTCGGCAGCGGGGATCAATGCATCCAGCAAGGTCTTATCTCCTTTTTCGGCACCTCCGCGTTTCTTTATGCCTTCCACCGCCTGTACGAACATTTGCGCCACATCCTCCGGTCGTAAAACATCCATCCCCTTTGCAGCACTTGCCGCTGCGCCAAAAGCAGAGCCCCAGATAGGGCCTGACGCCCCACCGCAGAATTCGAACAAGATCATAGAACAGTCCTTCAGAAACCTCTGTATGGATTCGCCGTCGATCCGGTCGATCTGAGCTTTCAGTTCCCGGAAGCCCTTTGCAAGGGACATTCCGAAATCTCCATCTCCGGCTGCCGAATCCAGCTCGCAAAAATAAACTTCATTCTCGATGATTATATCCGCCATGCGGCTTATTGTGTCTTTGACCTCTGCAATAGTAATACTCATTTCACACCTCACAGTAATTCGCTATATCTTCATAGCCGATGTATCTGCCGAAGCATCGAGCAAAGCGGTAAGTTCCTCGTCAAGATTGAGAAGGGTTATTGAAAAACCGCTCATATCAAGGGATGTCATGAAATTCCCAACAAATGGTTTATGGATAATTATCCCCTTTTCACCTAATATTTTCGCTGCATCGTTATATTGCACATAAAGCTCCATTAATGGAGTCGCACCAAGACCGTTGATCATTACCGCGCATGAGTCTCCTGCCTTTAGACCTGCCTCCGGAATCAGTTTTTCCAGCATATCGGATGCTAAATCAGCAGAGCTCCTTAAACTCTGGCGCTCGATTCCCGGTTCTCCGTGAATGCCTACCCCATATTCGATTTCTTTTTCTTCAAGAGAAAACGTTGGGCTCCCCTTTGCCGGAACCGTGCATGATGTTAATGCAACCCCGATAGACTTAACTCTTGCGATAGTTTTAAGAGCGATGCGCTTTACTTCCTCCAGATTCCTTCCTTCCTCCGCTGCCGCACCTGTGGTCTTATGTACAAACACTGTCCCTGCAACCCCTCGCCTTCCCACTGTATAAAGGCTGTCTTCTACAGCCACATCATCATTGACATAGACCTTGTCTACTACTATATCGTCATCCTCTGCCAGCTCGGCGGCCGCATCAAAATTCATACAATCACCGGAATAATTCTTAATTATCAAAAGAGTTCCCTTATCTGTTTGGGTTTTGTCTATGGCATTGTAGATTTGCATTGTTGATGGGGACGCAAAAACATCGCCGCATACCGCTGCCGTCAGCATACCTTTTCCTACGAAACCTGCGTGGGCAGGCTCATGGCCGCTTCCGCCGCCGGAAATAAGTGCAACCTTATCTTTATCAATTTCCTTGCGCCTGACTACTCTGTAGCGTTCATCCAGCACCAGCGCCGGATTCGACGCTACTATTCCCCTGCACATTTCGTCGACCGCATTTTCAATTTTATTCAAAATCTTCTTCATCACTACCTCCATATCGCACTAGGCCCATCTTTTTTTATATTCGCTCCCCAGCTTGTCGGCAGTTTTAATTGCTGCCGCAACTGCATCTACCGTTATTGGGAAAGGCATGGAATGTATTGATTCTTCAGGTATGCAGGCTTTTTCTGCCACCTGCAGAAGCTCATTATCCGTTATGCTTTCTACGCCGATATCTGCGAGGCAAACAGGCAGGCCGAGTTGAATACAAAAATCCAACACTTCCTCAACTTCTTCCATTGGGGCATTTTCCAAAGCTAGCTGGGCCAAGGTCCCAAACGCAACCTTTTCCCCATGGAAATAACTATGGGTTCCTTCAAGAATGGTCAAACCATCGTGGATTGCATGGGCAGCGGCCAGACCCCCGCTTTCAAAACCCAACCCCGAATGCAGAATACACGCTTCAACAATATTTTCCAGAGCAGGAGTTACTACGCCGCATTCACAGGCCTGTTTGGCTTTTAACCCATCTTCCAGCAAGGTTTCATAGCAAAGGACAGCCAAAGCCAATGCAGCCTTTGTGGATTTTGCCGGCCCGCCGTATCCTTCACGATACCCGCAGGGCAGTCCTGCATTAACATTAGCATAAGCCTGTGATGTCGCTCTTGCCTCGAAATATGTAGACAGTGCATCGCCCATGCCTGATACCAAAAACCTTACCGGTGCTTTGGAGATAACAGATGTATCGATAAGCACCACACTTGGGCTCTGCTTGAAATATGCATAATCATCGAAGGCACCATCCGGAGTGTAGAGTACCGCAGAATGGCTGGTTGGAGCGTCTGTTGCCGCAATAGTGGGCACTATGATCAACGCATCTCCTTCAGCCACACATTTGGCCGTATCTATTGCCTTACCCCCTCCTAATCCTATTGTACAGTGACATTTATTGTCAGCGGCAACTGTCTGAAGACGTTCCACCTCCTGGCGTGAGCATTCTCCGCCGAAGTTACTCTCTACGAAGCTGATACCGAATTTTTCTGCTGTAGCATCCAATTGCTTGCGTACTCTCGACACATCGTCTTTGTGAGCGATAAGCAATGCCGATTCACCAAATGTCTTCACAAAGTAACCGAGATTCAACAATTCATCTTCACCCTGTACATACTTTGTAGGACAAATAAATGCTTTTCTCATAGTCATACTCCTTTCAAAACCTGTTATGGCAGGCGATACCCTATATTGTAAGAAATACTGTTGGCAGCACTTTTAATCTTGTCGATATAAAAATCGATATTGTCCGGACATATTCTCAATGACGGACCGGATATGCCTATACTGTATTTAGCATCGCCTCTGTGATTAAATATAGGCGCTGCCAGACATCTGACACCCAGACTTAACTCTTCATCGTCTATAGCATAACCTTCTGCCTTGATCTTAGATAATTCTTCAATCAGAGACTCTTTTGTTTTTATTGTGTTTTCGGTAAACGGAATGAAATCTATTTCATTCATTAATTTGTCTTTCTTTTCATCGGGCAGATTGGCCAGGATACATTTCCCTACAGATGAGCAGTAAATTGGTTCGTCCTGACCGATAGTTGCAGAAACCTTCATGGGATAGTTGCTTTTAACCTGATCCACTACGTACACTTTATCGCTGGAAAATGTACACAAGTGAACGCTTTCCTTTGTGCTGTTCATCAGTTGATTCATTATTGGTCTTGAAATACTGATTATGTCCAAGTTCCTCATCAGTCCGTTGCTAAGCTGCAAAAGACCGATGCCCAGCCGATATTTTGCCGTTCGCTCATCCTGTTGGATCAACCCACGTGCTTCCATGGTCTCAAGTAATCTGAAAACCGTGCTTTTGTTTACCTGAAGATCCTCGGCTAACTCCGTAACCCCTTTACTCCTGTTCTCGGAAAGGATAAACAGTATTTGCAAGCCTCGATCGAGTGATTGGATCATTTCATTGCTCCTTTATTAATTTTAATACCTTGGCGTCTACGCTTGACTCTAGCAATTCCATGAACCCTTCGCATAGGGATAATGGGGCAATGATATGAGGATCCATGTTTTCCAGTATTTCCTCCATACTCTTGTGTGAGAGGATAGATAATTTTTTCAAAGCCTCTCTGCTCTGCTTCTGGCTTTCCTTTCTATGTTCGGGATAGCCGGCTCCTATCTCACAGGAAAAGAATCTTTCAAAAATGAACTTTAGATTTGTATCCGAAGCCCACCCATATCCTTTGTTTAATGCCAATGAAATACAATTGCCCCCGTTTATCTGCGCAAAAAGCCAGGCATCCAACGGATCATTGATCAGTCCGCAAAACACTCCCGGATACTGCATTGCGGCATTCAAAAAGCCTTGTCCGGTACCACAGCCCCCAACCACCAAATCAACAGCTTTTGTGTTCAGCAAAACAGCCGCCATAAGCCCTGTATGAATGTATGTGAGCTCAGGTTTTTCTTCAGGGTCCTTCATCCCCAGGTTAAGCACCTCGTGTCCGGTAAGCTCAAGTGCGGAGATTATGTCCGGATTTCTGTGGGAGGCGCTGACTTCATTGATAACAGCTATTCTCATTGTCTGATCCCTCTTTCTATAACTGTTTTTTTCTTTTTATTGCTTCCAAAGCCTTTTTACAAATTTCATCTGCTCTCAGTGAGAAACGGTCCATTAAATAATCCTGACTCCCTACCTCGCCATACTCATCTCTGATGCCGACCCTTTCCAAAGGAACCGGGCAGTTTTCGCCAATGACCTCTGCCACTGCCGATCCTAAACCGTTTATAATATTGTGATTTTCCGCAGTAACTATGGCCCCGGTTTTGTTCGCACTTTCGATGATACAGGAGGCATCGATGGGCTTTAACGTAAACATATCAACTATTCTTGCGGAAATACCTTGCTTCCTGAGTAAGTCTCCCGCTGACAGCGCTTCATAAACCATTATTCCATTGGCTATTATGGTAACATCTTCACCTTCCCGCAACACTGCCGCTTTCCCGATTTCAAACTTCGCTCCGTCATCATAAATCTTGATCATACTGCGTCGGCACATTCTCATGTAGAAGTTCCCATACCGACCTGCGATCTGCGGAACGAGTTCCTTAAGCATAGTTGAATCGCTGGGTTCAATCACCGTCATGCCCGGTATGTTTCTCATTATACCCATGTCCTCAAAAGGCATGTGAGTACCGCCGTTAATCGCCGTTGTTACCCCTGCATCCCCGCCGATTATCTTTACGTTGGCGCCGGAATATCCACAGGATAAAAATACCTGGTCGTAAACCCTCCTTGTGGCAAATACACTGAAGGTATGGAAGAATGGAATATAACCGGTAGCAGACAACCCTGCGGAAACGCCTATGGCATTAGCTTCTTGAATTCCACAGTTAATGCCTCTGTCGGGAAATCGCTTGTGAAATTTTAATGTTCCCAATGACGTCATGACATCCGCATCTACTGATATGATATTTGGATTA
Source organism: uncultured Oscillospiraceae bacterium (assembly GCA_964471645.1). Classification (GTDB taxonomy): domain Bacteria; phylum Bacillota; class Clostridia; order Peptostreptococcales; family Anaerovoracaceae; genus UBA1426. Next base: position 801 of record CAYYHH010000017.1, on the reverse strand, counting down.
TTTTCCGCCTCTGAAATCAGAGCGTCACAATATACATCGCGCATAGCTTCTTTTTCTTCTGTGTGATCCTTTGCAAGGCTAAACATTGTTTTCACTCCTCTTTCAATTAAACTTGCTTTCAATTTCTCTTATCGCACTATCAGCCATATCCTGATCAATCACCATATAGTGATTGAAATCCGCTTCTTCGGCAAAATTGCAGCCTTTTCCTTTAATAGTATCCAGCACAATGACTGACGGCCTTCCAATTTCCGACTTAGCTAAATCTATTGCCCTGTCAATTTCTTCTACGTCGTAGCCCTTCACGATCTGGGCGTGCCAGCCGAAGCTTTGAAATTTCCGGGGAATGTCTAATGGATCATTGATATCTTTAACCTTGCCGTCGAGTTGTTTTTTGTTGTAATCGACAAAGGCGATCAAGTGATCCAGCTTTTGATGGGCAGCAAATTGTGCACCTTCCCAAACCTGACCTTCCTGCATTTCACCGTCGCCGATTATCAGATAAGTGTAGCTTTTCAGCCCTCTCATTCTGACACCCAATGCTATACCCATTGCCGTAGATACTCCTTGCCCCAGGGAGCCTGTTGTCATGTCGATTCCAATAGTTTTTTGCCGGTCGCAGTGGCTCGGTAAGTTGGTACCTCCCTTGTTCAGAGTTTTAAGCTCTTCCAATGGGAAAAACCCTTTTAACGCAAGCGCCGAATACAGGGCCGGCCCGCTATGTCCTTTTGACAGAACCAATCTGTCCCTGTCCTCCCAAAGGGGATTCTTCGGGTCAATGTTCATGACACCGCCATAAAG
>CAYYHH010000016.1:3295-14309 GCA_964471645.1 uncultured Oscillospiraceae bacterium | reverse complement strand
TTCATTATTTTTTTGCAAGTCTTTTTTAACAAGATCAGTGTTGCCGCGGGTTTTATCCCTCCCTCATCCCTCTTGTCGTCCATCAGTTTGAAATATCCTAACATCAACATCATATCGGCGGCATAATCGATTGCCGTTTCATCGTAAACAACGGAACGTTTTTTTAGCGGATGTACCGGGCATCTTTCCCTGCATATTTGTTCTGACGCTGCGGTGCTGAGAGACCCGAGGACCAAAGAAAGAAAAACGAAATCGTAGTTCAAAAAAAGAGCCGGCATTCGTCCATATCTTCTTTTCACTGATTTACACAGCCCACAATAATAACCGGAATAAAGTTCGTATTCTCTGACCTTGAGTTCCGGCTTATCCGGCGTCACATAACCAAACATCTTTCACCTCGACCAAATGAAATGTCAAAAAAATACCCCTGCTGCGGATACCCGGCAAGGGGCTATTTTCTTTCCCTTTTACTTAACGATCCTTTTTAGCCCTTTCAAAGCGAAGTAGCCTGCAACCATGTCGGCGACAAAACATCCGAGAACAATGTGGTTAAAACACTTTTGTCTTTTGGGCATACTCTTGTAATATGCGACGGGGCAATCACTTTTATTGGATTTATCGGTGGGCTTGCTAAAGAAAGCGTTCCCGATCAGCGCAACGGAAGTATAAAACATAGTTTCCGCAGCTATATGCTTCTTGTAGTCCCAGTTTTTAATGAAGTTTTTCATGAGACCTGCCTCCTTTTCCCATAAGTCTGATATTTATTATACCTTTTTTTCCGGGTTTTAACAACATCAGGCCACCTTTTGGATTATCTTCTCCGTTTTAATGTTCTATGAGGAGTGCAACAAAGGCAATCAGGATGAAGGCACGGTTTTAATCAATACATAATATCAGAAATCACTTTTTGATCCCGAACAATGCCAACAGCCGTTCAAAGAACGACATATTTTCAGCGGGTTGGATTTGGGGTTTTCCTATAGCCGGAACACATATTTCTTCTGTCTGCATAACAAACTGAATCGACATTACCTCAGTATTTTTTTCGGAAACAAAGGATATCGGTTTAAAATTCCTGCCAAGCATTTCATCGATTTTTTCTTTGATGATATCTTTCATATCATTCTCGATGTGGGAGGTTTTGTCGCGAAACTCCAAGGTACCCTCCGCCATAGTAACCGTCCCGTCATAAAATTCAACAGTTCCATCATAGAGCTCAACTGCTCCATCAAGTAACTTTATGACACCGTCCCGCAGTTCAATCATCCCGTCATTTAACTCTATGATGCCTTCTTCAAGATCAACAGTGCCGTCGAGGAGTTTTGCCGTGCCATCCTTCAAATCGATAACCCCGTCGCGCAGCTCAACCATACCGTCATGGATTTCTACAGTCCCCTCCTTTAATTCTGACATGCCGTCGCACCAATCCTTCATTCCCGCGGCCAGGTCAACAGCACCGGAAGAAATTTCCGAAACGCCGGCCGTATAGGCTTTAAGGCCATTATAGAAACCCTCATAACCTGTAAGTTGTTCCCAGAGGGTAAAAAGAGCCAAATAATCCGGATCGGCTGCTAATCCGCCCTCCACTGAGCTGATGATCTCATCACGAATTGCGCTCATTTGTACCGCCACGGTCGATGCGATCTGCGCTCGTATTTCCTCACCGTTCATAATCATGGCAATGGTTTCATCGTCGGCATCGGGGTACCCAGCTTTAACCTGTTCCAAAAAATATGCGGTAACCTCAGATGTAATTCCCGATTCTGCCTGATCCATTGCCTGCTGCATTGCAGAACCGCCTATCTGTTCCAAAATGCCGTCTATTACCTGTTTGTAATTGATACGGGTCAAATCCGGGATCGGGAATGCCGCCTTCAGCTGTTCGCTTGCCGCCGAAATCATGGAATCGAATATCTGACCCGCCCCTCCCGTCAAAACGTCATTTTGTGACGATAACCGGGATAGGCCGCCGCTGAGCGAATCAATGCCATCCTGCAGATTATTTGCACCGGCCAGAAGTTTTTTGCTCCCATCCTTTAACTCCTTTGTGCCTTTTGCAAGCTCTTTAGTTCCTTTGTTCAGATCCTTTATAGCATCATTCAATTCCCTCATGCCATCGGTCAGTTCCCCCGCCCCTTCGGCGAGTTCTGAAGTCCCGTCGGCAAGATCCGTAACGCCGTCATTCAAATCAAATACACCTGTCTTTAATTCATCGGTACCCTCCGACAAATCCTTTGCTCCGTCTTTCAGTTTGGCTGCTCCGTCATCCAGCTTTATAACACCATCCCTGAGTTCCTTAAGTTTTGATGTCATTGTAGGGTCGCTCTCGAAATCCATATCCATGTCCATGGTTATGCCGTTTATTGAAATGCCTTCCATTTCAAAATTTTCTACATCTGCTCTGACGGATATATCGGCATTTTTCCCGGGAAAGACTGTAAATACTACCTGCTTGAATCTTCCAGCATTTGCTATGGCAGCACCGTCGGCTCTGATGTTTTTACATGTTGAAGAATCCAGTTTGAATGTGTTCTGCAGGGTAAAGTTCTGAAAAAATTCGCCTTTGGACCCGGGATTTTTCCTGATGCTCATCCTGATCTCCAGCGCCCCGCTCTTTCCTGCAATATCTTCACCGGTGTACTCTTTGCCGTCCATAAAGTATCGTATATTGAAAAGCCATGGGATTGAGTTGACCTTTAAAGTTCCCTCGTAGTATAATTTCCCGGCCTTTGAATCTATCGTTATCATGTCCTTTTCTGTTTGAATTCTACCGGAGGAAGTCAACTGACGGAAGGCGGTATAATCCCCATAATCTATTATTCTTCCATCCTGATCCAGTTCAAAACTGTTGACCACGTATATTTCCCGGACCGAGCCATCGTTATTCAGATTAATATAAACGACTTCTTCCTTCGGTGTATTCCCGGAATAGGCAAAGCTCTGAATAAAAAAGGAGATTATTAAGGCTGTCACCATCAAAGAAGCGATGCTGCGGCGCAGCCTTTTATTATTCTTCGATAATGCTTTCATTTTTGTTCTGTTATAGCGTTTCATAGTCACTCCTCCATTTTAGACAGACTTAAAGAACCCCGGATCGTCGTCCTTTGGATTGCTTTATCGAAAATTATCAAGAGAGCAGGCAAGAAAAACAGAACCATAAGCGACGAGATAATCGCGCCTCTGCCCAGCATAAGACCCAGTTCGCTTATTATTCCGTTGGTTGAAACAACACCGAGTATAAGACATGCAATGGCAAGTATGCTGGCAGGTGTCATTATAGAGGCCGCTGTGTTGCGTATCGTCAGCCCAGCTGCCTCCCGCCTGTCTGCAGTGAGGCGATTTCTCATATAATGGTTCGCAAATAGAATACCGTAATCTACAGTTGCCCCCAGTTGAACCGAGCTTATTATAAGGAACCCTATGTAGTTTAAGCTGCTGCCAAGGAAGTACGGCATACCCAGGTTTATCCACACCGCTCCTTCTATTGTAAGAAGCAGAATCAATGGCAATGTCAGGCTGCGGAATGTAATCAACAGCACAAGTCCGATAGCGACGATTGCCGCGCCGTTTACTAAAGGCCCGTCTTTGACGATGGTATCCTTTAAATCGTAATTGATCACATTCTGGCCCACCAGGTGGTATGTATCACCATATAATTCTTCCGCTATTTCCCTTATAGTTTCCACCAGGGTAAAAGCCTCATATCCCTCATCAGAAGTGTCAGCGTATAATATCAGCCTGCTTTTGCCATCGGATTTAAAATTCGAAACCTGTTTGTCCGTCAGGAATTCTGAGGGAATTTGATTTCCCACCGTGACAGAGTAAGATACTACCGTCTCCACCTCAGGAAGAGATTTCAATCGATTGGCCAGCATTTCTTCTTTTGATACGTCTACATCGGGGATCATCAAAACCATCTGCTGCTTTTGTCCGAATATCTTTTCGATCTTAGCCGCATCTTTTGACAGTTCGGAGCCTTCTGCATGGATGCCTGATGATCCGTAAATAAAATGGTTGTTCTTTTGGGCAAGAAAACCGGGCACGATCAATAAGACGAATACAACAGACAGGGGGATACAAATCCTCAGCACCGATCTGCTGAATTTCTCAAACGAGGGCAACAAAGGTCTATGATGGGTCTTATCCATTATTCCCGAAGTATAAATAGCTAATATAGGCAGGACAAGCATTACCGACAGGAAGCTGAACAATATGCCTTTGGCCAGAACCAATCCCAGATTTGGTCCCAGCTTAAATTTCATCAAGGTTAATGCAAGGAAGCCGAATACAGTCGTAGTGGCACTGGCGGCAACCGATGAAACAGATTCCCTCATCGCAGATTTCATGGCAATCTCAACGGATTCCCCTTTCGTGCGATATTTGGAAAAACTGTGCAATAAAAACACAGCATAGTCCATTGATACCGCCAGTTGCAGGACAGCGCTCGTTGATTGGGTCACATAGGAAATTTCACCCAAAAACAGGTTGGTGCCCTCATTAATTAAAATAGCTACCCCGATTGTAATGAGGAACAGGACGGGCTCGAACCATGAACTGGTCGAAATGAACAGGACCAGCATAACCAGGGGTACTACATAAAAGATTATTTGGGATACTTCCCCCGTGGATAAGGATTGTATAGTGGCCTGGTTGAGCAAAGCACCGGAAAGAACTGCATCTGCGCCCAGGCTGCTTCGGGCATCCTCAACTACTGACACGCTGCGTTTAGTATCACCTGCAACCAGAAACAGCGCACCCTCATCCTTGTACCATGGTGCTACTTCTTTCTCATCATATGTAGCCAGCGGATGATAGATGTCCACCGCATCATCCAGCCATATGACAGAAAAAACACCGGGTATGCTTGCAAGTTTCTCTTTTGCGTCCAGGGCGTCAGGGATACTTACATTGGGAAGATACACGTTAAGGTTGGGTATTTCGTCGGAAAAGCTGTGCTCAATTTCCTTTAACGCCGTGGCAGATGGAACGTTATCCGGAAGATAGTCAGTTAAATCGTAGTTTATATCCACATAGAGCATCATTATGGATGAGGCAATGACCATAATAATTGCTGCAAAAAGTATCGTTTTTTTGTATTTCAATATGACATCTATCATTAAGGGCAAACACCTCTCCTATCTTCTATTTAACACGTGTTGATTTATGGGCACGTGTTTAGTATAATCGAATAGAAATGGATATGCAATCGCCAATACATTCCACCTTGTTTGATAATAGACACTTGGAGATTTAATGTTTAATAGGGGATAACTATGATTGAGACTACAACAGACAGAAGAGTAAGAAAAACAAAGAAACAGCTTCAACAAACGCTTACCAATCTGCTTATGAAAAAAGATATCAAGGATATCAGCGTCAAAGAATTAACATCAGTGGCCGATGTCAACAGAAGCACTTTCTATCTTCATTATCGGGATATTTATGATCTCTATGATCAGATCCAGGCTGAGGTCTATAATGAGCTTAAGCAGATTTTTGAAAAGCACCTGAAAGCCAATCGCAGGGCGGGACTGTTGCCTGTCGTTTCGGAGGCATTTGATTTCTTATCGAAGAACAGAGAGCTCTGCATGGTTGTCTTAAATTCAGAGGAATCGGATATTCTGATCGGAATAATTGAACTGGGTAAACCAAAGACCGGCGAAGAATGGCTATCCCTTCTGGGCAACGCACCGCCTGACCTTTATGAATATTACTATTCGTTTATTACCTCCGGATGTGTAGGACTGCTTCGATTCTGGCTAAACAGCGGAATGACAGAACCACCGAAAAAAATGGCGGAATTAGCCGGATCATTGATAGAAAGTATTTATACTTCATGAGGAAAGAGACTCAGCTCTCTTCCAATCTCACGCAATTTACTCTCTATCGCTGCCAGCGATTCGTTTTTATTGAGGCACTCTATTATTTCATCGGCATAAAAATTCCATTGCTGATTGCCTGCTGCCGGGATAGTATCTTTTATTAACCTTGCTATGGCAAAAGATCTGTCAATGTTGTTCTGAATAGGGAAATAAGCCAACTTGATCCTTCCGGAGTCGGGCCGGACAAATATCGTGTCCATATCTATAAGCCATCCGTCACTTACAAATAACAGATCCTCTATGGACAATATTGCTCTGATAATAGCAAGAATGACCTCAACAGATAATAATGCTGTGTTTTTCCTTACCCTGGCCCAAATTTGATAAGCCTCATTCAGCTTCACATATCCACCGAAATCGTAGTATCCCCATAGCTGATCTCCTTCGGTAACGAAGCGCATAATAATTAAATCGGGGCATATACTGCTTTCAAGAATCTTTTTCTGGTAATCAGAAATTGTATCTTTCTCAATGGGCAAAACAAAGAAAACCCTCCCATTATGCTGTGTTATCAACGCTTTTTTATCACATATCGATATGTTTGTAAGAATCGGATCCATTTTATCCTCCACAATAAAAACACGGTGTATAGCCTTTTTCTATAGCCTCATCCCTGTCAATACCAATAATATATTTATCGACAATGGTGCAGCTTCCCTTATGATAAACCTTGCCTGACCTGTCGAAGCAATAAACCCTGCTTCCCCATGGTAAGTCACCGGCGCCGCAAAGTTTGCACGGATTATACTTTCTCTTGAGGTCGGCGGATAATACCATTAATTTAGGGTAATTTTCAATTATACGACAGTCAATCTGATGGAACTTTTCACCTGCCCTTGGGAAAACGTAAACAGTTGATAAGCCCTCCGGCGTCTCCATTGTATCAAAGCCAAGGCCTTCCCCTTCATTGTCTGCCCCGACAAACCCCCTGAAAAGCAACCGTTGTTCAAATTGCAGTTCTCTTTGAAACATTAAAGGCAACGGAATCTCGATACCGTATGAAAGGCTGCAAAAAACCGAAGCATCATCCCTTGCTCCGTTGAATATTTGCCTATACCTATTTAGTTGAAGATCTTTTACTTTTAGGGATTCTTCCTTTTCTATTCTTCTGAATGTGCGAAATTCCAAAAGATCTATATGGACTTCACCCTCCTTGATATAGCCTTCCGGTAAAAGATCAAGCTGTGTCAGGAATAGTTCCTTCGCGGTTTTTTGACCTTCTTCCGCAAAGCATCTCATAGTGTTTTCCTCGGTGCCAACTACCCTGATCAAAGTGCAAATCGATATCACAGCCAATAGAAACAAGGGAAATACTATGGACGCCTCTACAAATAGAGACCCTTTCCTGTTTATCCTGTTCATCCTGTTAAACCTGTTAAACCTATACATTATATACCTCAATAAACATGGATTCCGCTGAATTCCCCCTTTCTTGTCGGCATTATCCCGGGGAACCTGGCTCTTTTGACAACCTCCGATCGAAACCGGAAACCTGCTATGCATCCGCTCATGCTGAAATTCCTGTCGTGGCTGCCTACAATATTGATTTGTATTAAATCCATTATGCGGATCAATTTACTCTCCCTTCCTTTGAAACACAGAAGTAAGAATAAATAGTCCTCATAATTTAAGCCTTTGTGGCTTTCCGGCGTCGTCACCGTCGATTCAACATTCCCGTCCAATGCTATGTCGATACCCAGGACCCAATCTTCGGAGGTTTTTATTAATGGTACCCTTTCACCGCAATTCAGTCTTTTCATATCGTTGGCCGCTTCTGCCCCCGCCCATATTGCTGTTATAGAAGCCTGGGCCGCCGCCGTCGCCACCCCGCCGCCGGCAATTGCAGCTGCAGCCGTTACGGCCGCCCATTTATCGCCGTCTGCATAAATGTGAGCAGCATTGACAGTTGTCCTGAATGCAAGAAGGGATAGGTAGGTAATTTCATGATTGACCTCATCGCTCAGTCGCCCGCATAGAATATATTCGATCTCATCATTGAAAAATGTTTCACCCCATTGGGGACTGTCCAAGTCGTGGCGAAAATACTTCAGTATGTAAAGGTTTAGACAAATCTCGTTGTAGGCTATGCTTCCCATTTTGTCCGGCTTAGGCAGGTTTAAAATACTTTTCAGTCCACCGGCCATATCGGGCATTGACCTCGAAGGTAACTGTTCAATTACTTTGCCGTTTCGCAATCTTCGATTTTCCTTCTTTTCTTTTACATCTGAATCGCTTTCCCCGGGGGAATTTTCTTCACTGTTTTCCCTGTTTCTAAATATATCTAAAACCCTTTGAGCCTCATAGACTATCTCAAAATCCATAAGATCGATTATTTGTTGCTCGAGCAAATCGGGATTAGTCAGTGTATATTCCGAACAATCAACGTCTATCCTGTCTATTTCCAAAGGTAACAGGCTTGTTTTCCCTCTGCCTGTTATAAAGCTTGCTTCTGAATATTCCTCAATTTTTTTTCCTATAGCCTCTTCGTCCAGCAAAAAACCGAAAAGACCATATCTCGATTGTAGAATTCGATCGTATTCGGAAAGTACTGAACGTCCTGCCAAATCAAAGACTGCATCAACATATGGTCTGGAAACCATACCTGCAGCAATTTCCCCCAGCAAGCCAACTAAAAGCAGAAGAGCGGAAAGGATCATACAAAGAAATACTACCGACCCTCCCTTTTTATTTCTTCCGCAATGAGTGATCACTTTAGTCCCTCCAAAAGAAAGTCTATTTCCCTGACAAATTGACTTTCACCTCTATTGATGCGATCTCCGTCCATAGTTGCCCTGCGCTGCTGTATATGATCTTGCGCCTGTTCGCTTATCGCGTCACAACTTCGATAAGCATAGTTTATAGCCAACAATATTATTATAATGATAAGTGGAAAAATCATGGCTGATTCTACGAATAGCGACCCCTTTTTTGACATAGGCATTATCTTAAAATCCACTGCTTTCAAGGCTGTTAAATGTGGTGTTTATAAAATCCGTTATTCTTTCTCTGAAAATCAGTCCAAAGGCAACGGCTATCGCAATCAATATAGCAACTTGCACCATTTCCATCCCTTTTTTACTCTTTATATTCATATTTACATTCTCCTTTATAATCAAATACTGGGTAACCCAGGTTCAAATACTCAGCCCAAATAAACTCAAATACTCAGCAGCATTGGTGCCGTTGTTATTAACATAAGCGCCAAAAGAAGCAACATTAAGGGAAAGGATAATTTTGTCTCAGCCAGCTTTGCCTTTTCCTCCGCTCTTTTTTTTCGATCCATCCACAGCAAGGCACCTTCTCCTTCCAACTTGTCAACCAAGTCGCTTCCCTTGATGCAGTTGTCCTCAACGATAGTCGAAAACCGCATAAGCTCTCTGACTCCGCTTCTGTATGCATACTTTGTCAGCTCTGCTGTCAGGGATGAGTTACTTTCCTTAGTTCTGCTGACGATATCCGTTAATCCATCATAGAGCGCCCTCCTTTCAGCTGACACAAAGGATTTTTTATAATCTTCTGCTATTTTAATCAGTGCCGATTCGGTAATCATTCCCGCATTCAACAGAAGGACAACCTTGTCTATAAAACCTGGGAAATCATCAATAATAGATGCTCTTTGTTTTTTTACATGATTTTCGGACCGACTGTACCTGGATATGTACACTAAAAGGAAAACGCCCGAAAATAGCATCGCCGTTGCCGCCATATCCGATAAATTGTCGTTTTGTCTAATCATGCGCCGCAGCATTACACAAAGGGTTATAAAGAAAAGCGATGTTGTCAATGCATACGATTTCAGGATTATCCTATAATCTTTTTCCGCCTCTTTAACTGCATCTTCATGCTTATAAAGTTTTTCATATTTCTTAATGCATACGTTTTTATCCGGTAAAACAGCTTTTATATTCATTTCTCACCTACAGTTCTATGAGAGTGATCCGATCGCTTGTATATTTCGCTGCCGCAATGGCTGCCAATGCAATAGTCATTGTAAATCTGCCCGCTGTTGTTTCATACAGAACCGAAATATATGACCATGAAGTTATCCTCAGAAAAAGCAATATCAATATTGGCATCGCCGTCAAAATCGCAAATTCAAATCTTTTCTGTGAGGTCAGCGTTTGGATCTGCCGTTCTAACTCAATCTTACCCATCAGTATTTCAACTGTCTTTCTGATGACCCGATCCAGATCCGCTCCTGTACTTATGCAAACTGCATAGACATCTGAAAAAGCAATGATGTCCTTTATCCCGCTGCGTATTGCAAATTCCCGCAATACAGTTTCCTCGGTTTCTCCGCTTTCCTCCATGGTTTTGACCATTATCCTTAACTCAGAAGATATCAAGGAATCTTCTCCGTAAATAAGATCCATTGTACCGACCGAATCTTTTAACGCCTCTTGCAACTGCCTCCCTGTTGAAATCGATGCTGACAGCGCATAAAGCAAATCCTTAAATTGGGATGTCAATTCCCGCTTTCGCCTGGCAGATAAATATTTAGAGTATAAACGTGATCCGGGCAATACGAGCAATAAAAATATTGCAGAAACAACTTTGCTGTCATAAAAAAGATAGGCCAAAAATGCTAAAGTCGGGCCACTGACAAAACAAAACAGATATAGCTGTCTTTTTGTCAATTTATAAATCCTGTAATCTTCTGTCAAACAGTCATTCCCTTCATTCAAAACAGCATTTACTTCATTCAAAACAGCATCCCCATCCTTTCAGCTTTGATTGTATTCATAATTTTATTGTCTGTCGGGGCGAGCCCGCCTTTTCCGCGATAATAGAAAAGCGGATTAAGTGAATATTTACCGCCGCTGATTCCCGCTATTTCAACTATTTCCAGGATTTTGCGGCTTTTGTCAGGCATACGGCCGAGATGGACGATGATGTCTATTGCCTCTGAAATCTGGCTCCTGACAGCATCCAACGGAAAGCCGGATGCAGCAAGATGCATTGCCTCAAGTCTGGATATCATACCGATTGGTGAGTTTCCATGCCCGGTGCACAAGGAACCATCATGCCCTGTGTTCATGGCCTGAAGCATATCCATAGCCTCCGATCCCCTTACTTCTCCGACTATTATACGATCAGGCCGCATTCGAAGGCTGGCTTTGATCAGTTGATTT
>CAYYHH010000016.1:0-3285 GCA_964471645.1 uncultured Oscillospiraceae bacterium | reverse complement strand
TAGGCTTGCCCGTATCAACTGGCGGATGCTCACCTCCCCCTTCCCCTGAACATTGGCATTGCGGCATTCCATACGTACTATATTGTTTACGCCACATATCTGCAGTTCCGCGGAATCCTCAATTACAATGACTCTTTCCTCATGGGGAATAAAATCCGTCAGCACGTTCAACAGCGTCGTCTTCCCTGAGCTTGTTCCCCCTGAAACAAAGATGTTGTATCCACAGAAAACCAATTTCCTTAACAACATTGCAACTTCCTCATTTAAAGTCCCCCATTCGATCAGCTGATCTATTGTAATTCGCTGTTTTGGGAAACGGCGGATAGTCAGGACAGGACCGTTTATTGCCACATTTCGATTTACAGCATGCACCCTTGATCCATCCTCCATTCGAGCATCTAATATCGGATTCAAATCGTTTATCTCCCTGTGCACTTTGCCGGCCAATCTGCGAATAATTTCTTCCAGTTCTTCAACTGTTTCGAAGCTTGAATCTGTTTTTACTATTCGCCCAAAACGCTCAATGAATATAGCATCAGTACCGTTGACCATTATTTCACTTACGTCCTCATCATCAGCATAGCATTGCAAAAGACCTAATTCTTTTCTTGTAGAGTTAAAAACCCCTCTAATTATTTCTGATTTTGTTTGAAAGTTTCGGCGTGATGTTTTTCCGTCATGAAGAACATAATCTTCTATCAATTCCAAAACCTCTGCATCAGTAAGCTTGTCTTTTCGACTGTTGATAATCGATCTTACGTTTTCTGTTACTTCTTTAAGGCTGTAGGCATTCTCATATCTTGGCTGTAAGTTCATCTGCTATCCCTCTCACTCCCACACCAAAACGCCTGTGAAGTTTAATATCAACGATATTGCCGTACATGGTAAAGCTATCCTCATCTGATTCCACGAATAGTCTGTCGTCTGCTATTTCAATTTCCTCTCCGGGTATCCACTTGTTTGTCACCTTTATTGTTTTTCTTTTGATCTCTTCATATAATTCAGGCGAAATGTTTTCTAAAAAGCATTTGTTCTTCCATACAGATAATGGCATCCCGTCATCGATAAGAATTAATTTATGGCTATATTTTAACAACATAGCTACATTATCTGTCATCCTTGCCGGTAAATCTAAAACGATATGTTGGAATCTGCCCGTTTTTAAAATGGAATTTAAAAACTGAAATAAGTTATCAGGCGATAAGCCGGGCAGTTCGTTAATACCTTTAGACGGTCTGAATGCATATAAGCCATATTGGTCCGAGATGATAAAACTGTCCATGTATGAACATGCGGCTTGATTTTTCGCAGCGAAAAGATAATAAAGGTATTCACTTATTGTCCCTTTACCTTCGTCCGGCGCAATGTAAGCAGGGGTCGATTCTGTATCCTCCAAAGAAAGATACAGGATATCTTTTTCGCCCATAGAAATTAATTCGCGTGCAGTAGAAATTGCAATACAACTGGTTCCCGCCCCACCCGAGGCTGAGGTGAAACCTATAAGATCCGTTTTATTAAAGTTTAGATATGTACGTTTTTTTCCCGTTTTATCAGAGTATGCCATTTGTATTTCAGAACAGATATTTTTCAATCCGCCGTACTTGTACACATACCCCCCGATTTCGGCATCTACCGGCACTTCCGACAGGCCAAGCATTATTTCATGACCCTTTGCTTTCTCTTGATCAGCAATACGTTTCCAATCTTCATCGACAAGAATGAAATCATAATCTTTTTTTGCCGCTTCCTCTAAGGCTGCCCGGGAATATATTCTATCTTCCATAGCAAGAGAGACCGTATAAAGCGGGTCTCTCAACGCCATGGCCCTACTAAGTGCTTGTGTATACTTCTTATCAGAATGTACAAATAATAACTTTATTCGATTCATGTCAAAATTTCCTTGTACAAAATTGCATATTTGCTATTAACTTACATATATTATAGGTCCGTTTACATTATTTTACAATACCTATCTTTCGACATGTTTCGACTCAATGTTCTAATCCTTTTTTGCGTTCTTACACCTTCCTATTCCATTTCGTTTATCATAAGCTTTAGCTGATTTAAAGCCATGTTCAGTCCCCCGACTTCATCTATAAGGCCTATTTCTACTGCTTCCTTTCCATAGAGTATAGTGCCCACATCATTCGCCATATTTCCCGTCGCATTCATATATTTATTAATTGTTTCCTTACTTGCCCTGGAAGTCCGGACAATGAAATCCACTACCCTGTCCTGCATTCTCTGAAAGTATTCATAGGTCTGCTGCGCCCCTATAACCAAACCTGTCAGCCTGATGGGATGCATTGTCATTGTCGCACTCTCTGCAATAAATGAGTATTTACTGGCTGTTGCAAGGGGGATCCCTATACTGTGCCCGCCGCCCAATACAAGAGAAACTGTTGGCTTTGATAATGTTGACGTCAATTCGGCAATGGCAAGGCCCGCTTCTACGTCTCCGCCTACGGTGTTCAGTATCGTTAACAACCCTTTTATATGCTTATTTTCTTCAACTGCGACCAACTGTGGGATAATGTTTTCGTATTTTGTGGTTTTGTCTTGAGGAGGAAGCACAGAGTGGCCTTCAACGCTGCCGATTATCGTTAGATATTGAATGTTGCTTTTGAAATCGAACGCATTGTTTATAACTCCAAAGTCGTCTATGGTTTTTTTAATTTCGGAGGTCTCTTCTTCTGGCTGAGGTTTGTCCTCTTTCTTAACCGGCTCTTTTTCTTTCATTAATATTCTCCTTTTTTTTATGCATTAAACATAGTTTGTACTTATATACTTAGTACAGATAGAAAGTTTCGCAAATGATTGCGTCACCTTATTATCATTTGAATTTTAGGAGGAAATTATGCGATTATCAGATCTGGGAGAAAAAGAAATAATAAACATTGCCGACGGAAGTCGATATGGAGATTTGTATAATGCAGAACTTATGTTTGACGAAAAAAATGGTAAGATTCGCGTAATATTAGTGCCGGAGCAAAGGGGTCGTATCAGTTTCACCGGTGCAAAAAATTATATTCACTTGCCTTGGGATTGCATCAAAAAAATCGGAGAAGACATAATTATATTAGATACCACGGATTGAGGCGGCTGAGGGTGGCTAATAGCCCCCTCCTTCCTCGGCGGCTGCAATCAAAATAGACCAGTCGCTGTTTTTGTACATCATGGAACACTTAAGTAATTATAGTTTTTTCGAAATTGAATGATGTCCAATATCCATCATCGCCATATAAGTAACCAAACTTTGCAAAGCACATCATCCTTATTTGTGAT
>CAYYHH010000015.1:0-15450 GCA_964471645.1 uncultured Oscillospiraceae bacterium | reverse complement strand
CATTGGGATCATTGATTTTGACTTCATGACCATTTTTTTTGATTATTCCTTTTTCCGGCTTATATAAACCGAACAGCACGCTCATCAATGTCGATTTGCCGGCACCGTTTTCCCCCAGCAAGGCATGGATTTCACCCTTTTTCAACTGCAGGGTAATATTGTCATTTGCTATGATTCCTGGGAACTCCTTCGTGATGTCAAGCATCTCTATCACATAGTCCATATATTATCCTCCGTATTTTAGTCAGCTCAGCCTGCCTGCACTGCACCATTCATTGGGATAAAGGGGTCCGGCCTCTACCTTGCAGCCGGTCCGACTTTATTAATTATACATGAATTGTCAGAAAAAATAAATCACAAAATAACGGGCCTTCAGAAAGACCCGTTAATAGTGTTACCGTTTTTCAATTGTATTCATCATTATAATCAGCCCGGTATATAAATAGTTTTTCGGATTACTCAACAAGGACTGCCTTTACCCTGGATAGCCCCAAATCCTTCAAAGTCAGCTCATTGCCCGCTGCATCGGTATCTTTTTTGAGCACAATGCTTCCATCGGCCAATTCACCGAATACCTTATCATAATCAGCCTGGGAGAATGTTTTAAACTTTGAGGTCGCCATTGGCAATTCAACGCCATCCTTATCGGCTGCGTAGATCAATCCCTGTCCGCCGGGGAATTCACCGGCGTAATATGCTGACAATGCGGATTGTACCGATGCCGCCAGGCCTTTCATCGCAGATGTGATTACTGTCGGTGATTCGGAGCTCTGATCTACGTCGACCCCGATAACCACCGCATCTGCAGCCTCGGCAGCGGACATTACGGAGTTACCTACCAATCCGCCGGCAGCAAATATGACCTCTATGCCCTCGGCATACCAGGAGGTTGCCAAAGTCTGAGTTTCCGGTGAGGCATCGAAATTTCCTGTGTAGTGATATTTAAGGTCAATGCTGTCAATTCCCATCTCCGCCGCCGCAGCTTCGGCACCTTGCGCAAATCCGTAACCGAAACGGACTACGGCCGGAACAGCCATTCCGCCCATGTAACCTAACTTGGTGTAGCCGTCTTTTACCGCAGCGTATCCGGCCAGATAACCGGATTGCTCCTCGGCGTAAACAATACCCACAACGTTATCGTTGGTACGGTAAGTGGGGCCCTCGGGCTTGCTGTAATCGCCGTCGTTGGGATTGCCGTCAATCAGGATAAAATGAACATCCTCATACAAGTCCTGGGCTATGAAGATAGGTGCTTCGAAAAGAAAGCCCGGTGTGACAACTACTTCGGCTCCGCCTTCGACCGCCAGTTGAATTGAGGCCAGATACGCGTCTGTTGTCTGCTCGGTAGGCTTGTAATACTTGTGGGTGATTCCGTTTTCCCCTGCATAAGCCACAATACCTTCCCAGGTCCCCTGGTTAAATGATTTATCATCGATAGAACCCAGGTCTGTGATCATCGCGATCTCGTATCCTCCCGCCGCATCATCGCCATCATCTCCGCCGGGAGCGGGTTCCGTACCGCCGCAGGCTGCAAAGCTGAATACCATGGCAAGGGCCAGCAGCATTACCAAAAATCTCTTCATTTGCTCTTCTCCTCCTAAATTTTCGTTAAAGTAATAATTAACTTCTCCTATTATACCCCAATGGCAAAAAAGTGGAAAGGAATTTAATATAATCTCAAATTTAATCAGGATCATGCATTGCTGTTCATGCCCCAGTCTGATCAGGCGCATGGATCATGCGTTGCTGTTCACTCCCCAATCTGATCAGGGCGCATGATTCACACTCGGAGGCGCTTCGTGGTTTTAGCATCCACCGACCTTGAAACTCATTCCTTGGAATATCAAACAAACTAGCAAAGTGACAGTGTTTGATATTACACCAAGGCATTTCGTTTCTTCAGGGGTGGATCGCACAAAACCCCTCAAGGCTCTTTCGCATGGATCATGCGCCCTTAGCCTAAGGGAGGTGTGAACAGTAGCGGATCATGCGTTGCTGTTCACTCCCAATGGTTTAAAACGTGGCCGCAGCAGTAACAAGAATTAATAACCTAGTGTTTTGTTCATAATTTCAATTAGTTTTAAAATTATCCCTCAAAAGGTCATTTTGAGAACAAAAATTCAACTAATTTTAAAATCTTCAACCCAAAATTCATTTTCGGAACAAAAATACAAGTAATTTAAAGCTTATTTCAAATAATTACCAATTTGGTTTAAATTACTTGAAAAATTGCTCTGAAATCGTCATTTTAATCCGGAATTCTTGAATTAATTGAAATTCTGTTCATTTCTGCTCATTTTAACTCATTACGGTCATACAGCGTGTGAACAGTAACTATAGCAGAACTGCTTCATCATTATTTGATGTTTTGAAATCCTTAAATTGGGTTTTGTTTTTCGGCACTTTTATTTCGCCGGACAAGATAGCCTTTGCATATCTGTCAGCTTGATCCCTGACTTCCTTTTTTAAATTTTTACATCTGTCGACATATCCTACCGCTTCAAAGTCCAATCCGAATTCATATACACCCCCGCTGAATTTGCCTTCCAAAAAATTCTGTATAGACAGATAAACACCGTTGTCTACACGCTTGAACAGTGAGCAAAGCACAGCATCATGATTGTACGTCGAGTTGTTTTGATCGATGCTGACTGCCCAGGCATCCATCTCAGCCGCTGCTTCTATCACCCCGACACCGCTTTCTCCGGCGGCATGAAAAATCACGTCACAACCATTTTCGATAAGTGTCATGGCAGCTTCTTTCCCCGATTCGGGGTCATCAAAGCCGTTGACATATTCAACAGCAACTTCAACCTGAGGATTTGCCGCTTCTATACCGGCCAAAAACCCGTATTCAAGGGCTTCGGCGGTTTCGTCTTTTGCACCGCCTACGTAACCTAATTTTCCTGTTTCAGTTGTAAGGGCCGATATTACACCGATTAAAAAAGCTCCTTCTTCGTTTTTGAAGGTTATGTTCATTACATTGTCCGGCCCTTCACAGTCAGAATCCACAACGGCAAACATAGTGTCAGGACTTTCGGACGCAATGCTTTTCAACTTATCCGCTTCGATATAACCTACCGCGATTACTAAATCCGCTCCTTTCGAGGCTGCCTCGGAAACTGTTTCAATATATTCATCCTGGGTTTCGGGCTCGATCACCGATATCTCTATTTTATAATCATCAGAGGCTTTAATGATTCCATCGTATGCCGAATGATTGAAGGTTTCATCTCCTTTGCTTGCCAAAGGTGTAACCATTACGATTTTTGGACTGATTCCCGAATGGGCATTTGTGGTGTCGCATGCCGTGTTGATGGTCAGCATTAAACCAACCAGGCAAATCAATAAAATCTTTTTCATGTTTTCCCTCTTTTCCGCTGAATATTATACTATAGAAGCTCCCTTACAGCAAGGATAACGGAGGAATTCACAGGAATTGGTTTAGATTGGTTGTTACTGTTCTCACCCGCCCGAAAATATGCAGCAGTTTGAAGATCCGGCGCACCCGGCATAACCCTAGAATATGCAAAATATGGAGAAGTGCTAGTTTTTTTGGTATAAATTCTTCTGTTTTCCTAGCACTTCTCGGATTTTTGCACATTTGCCTGCCTTTTACCTTGCACAAGTCAATATTTTTGAATGATCAATCACCATGTGCGATGCGCGTGCCTTGACGCGCCCTGATATGATTTGGTGTGAATATCTTTTACATCCTTTATAGCATATCTGCCAATTTCAGCATGTTCTTTACTTCTTCGGCCATCAACTGTCTGAGGATTTCCCTCTGAGCATCGATAGCTTTTTTGTAAATTCCTATCTCCTTTGAAAAATCTCCGCCTTCTTCATCGTATCTCAGTATCAAGGAGCGGGTTGCCTCAGACACGTCTGCCGGAACGAAAGGTTTACCCGTGCCCCAGAACAGATTATCTTGATTATCCTTGCCATAGAACATATCGTAATGTATATCCATCACCTCGGGGCTGAAGTACATCTCGTACCATTCGAATACGCCGTTTATCATCCAGGCATACTCATCGGCAGCGGTAACAACGTCTCCGTCTGCCAATGCCTCAATGACAGCTTCCATCAATTCAATATTATCCTGAGGAGATTCATGAGGTACTACGGGGCTTTCATACACCAGGCCCAGCAATGTATCCTGTACAAATTTGAATATTTTAAGATTCTTTTTATTCAGGTCCTTTCCTTCCGCGCGTATAGCATCGATAACGGTTTTATCCGCTTCCTTTTTCAACGCCTCCATGTAGCGGGTATTTATATCTGTTACCTTATCCTTTGCATCTGCGGTGGCTTTATCAACTTTTTTCAAAGCCGATTTATAGGCCTCCACATCAGCTCCCGCAGCCTTGCAGATTTCTTCGTTCAATGCCTCGCCGAGTCTGTCGAATTGCGATGTATAGTCTAAATACAGCGCCGGCAATTGATCTATGAATATAGCAAATGTTCCGTAGAATTTCAGGTTGAAATCGGCTACATTTTCATTGTAAATTTCTGCGGTATCAAAGTTCGTATGATAATAATTGTGGTAGAACGGAAATACTGTTTCCATATCCTTCTGCAACAGGAATCCGTTGACGGTGGAAGGAACTCCGGCAACATAATATGAAAAGTCGTCAGAATAGGTGTAAGTCTGATAACCCTCGGTCAGTACCCCATCGGGGAAGCAGCCCACCGGCTCGGGTGCAAATCCGCGGTTTACAAAAGTATCGATCAGGCTGTAGAGCTCCGGAGCGGAATAAACGCTGGTATACGTACCGAATTCGAATGCCGGCAGTTCAAAATTGATGAACGCCAAAGTCTTGCCAGCCCATTCGGGATGGGCCTCGTTAATCATGCGCCAGGCTCCTGTAGTCCAGTCAAACTGCGTATAAGATGCTCCCCACTCCTCTGCTCCGTGAAGGCAGAACACTATATCATTTTCGGGAACGTAGCCGGAATCTTTCATGGATTTGGCAATGGCCAGCGTGAGCCCGACAGCCATGCTATCATCCTGGAATCCTTCGAAGTACATATCATAATGACCGCCTATGATGATTTGCTGATCGGAACTCTTTCCTTTGATCTTGCCAATTACGTTGTAGGTGGTACCGCCGGGCTCTACAATATTGTCAACTTTCAGGGTTCCGACAACGCTGCCTTTTTTCTCGATTTGAGCCTTTATATATTCTGCATCGTTTTGGGTTATGCTTACGCACGGGATGCTGACAGGGCCGCAGATATCGTTGGCATTGTATGCATCTTTACTTATTTCAGAGAATCCGCTGACAGAAGAGTTCATGAT
Source organism: uncultured Oscillospiraceae bacterium (assembly GCA_964471645.1). GTDB lineage: Bacteria > Bacillota > Clostridia > Peptostreptococcales > Anaerovoracaceae > UBA1426. Next base: position 10,145 of record CAYYHH010000015.1, on the reverse strand, counting down.
AGCTGCTGCCCCGCGGAACTCAGCCTCCAGCATCGGATATGTTATCCACCAATTGGCCCTCATGTCGATGTCGACCAGGACGATTTTCCCAGTGATATCGCCTTCGTATTCATCATAATCCCACATGGTGCCGTCCCCCATGTAAACGATCTCCGCCGTAATCCCGTCCTTTGGCGTAGATGCAGTGGCATACGAATGGGGCTTGATAACCTTATTATCACCTTCCAAAGTCAAAGTTGAATCATTGAACTGCCACTTATCAACTTTTACAGCCACTTTTTCCGTATCCGCCAAACCTATTTTTTTCAGCTCGGACAGCAGATAATCGGCCGCCTTGTGTTCCGCATCGCTTCCAGCAGTTCTCGTGCCCAGGCTGGATGAGCGGTATTTTGGGTTCTTTGATAATTCATACGCAATATCGTAAGCATATTGCGGATCGGCTTCTTTCAGAAAGCCTTCGGTAATTTTTTCAAAGGGAACGTTGTAATCAGACAATGCATTATCCCATGGAGTCGGTTCGGGAACCGGTTCGGGTGCCGGTTCAGGAGCAGGCGCCGGTTCAGGGACAGGTACAGATGTTTTTTCGGGTATAAGTATTTTTTGATTGGGGAAGATGAGATTTGGATTTTTAAGATTGTTATAATCGGCAAGTTTTTGCCATGTGGTATCGTATTGCTTTGCGATCTTCCACAGTACGTCCCCTTGCTTGACCACGTAGGCAGTACCGGCAAAAGCTGTCACAAAGCCGGCGCCGATGAGGGCCAATACAAGCAGAACACAAATAATCCTTCTGTTCAAAACAACACCTCCTAAATAATGATAACTTCGGTTCCGGCCATCCTCTTCATATTTGTCTCCCATACCCGCCCGGATAACCGAAAGCCCTGATTCCATTCATAATTATATACTGAATATTCCCATATTTCAAACAAAACCCTTGAAGTAATCTCCAAGGGTTTATTTCTTATGCGAAAATGTTTATTTTGTTCAGTTATATTCGTCTTCGAACTAATTCAGTTCTATGTCAGGGGCGTATGAACATCTGGACCCAATAGCCTGTGCCGCTGCCGTCAGTCACGTAACCGACCCCGATTTCAGTAAAACTGCTGTTCAGGATATTGGCTTTATGTCCCGGCGAATTCATCCAGCCCTGCATTACGGCATCAGGTGTCTTATAGCCCTTAGCTATGTTTTCGCCGGCCGCGGTGTAACTGATTCCGAAGGATTTCATCATATCAAAGGGTGATCCGTATGTAGGCGATGTATGTGAGAAATAATTCTTGTCTCTCAGATCAGCTGCTTTTGCTTCGGCAACATTTGAAAGCTTGCTGTTGAATTTAAGCGCCGACAGACCCTGGGCCGCCCTTTCTTTATTTACTAAAGAAACAACCGATGATTCGTAGCTGCCGGCCGGTGCACCGCTGTTTTCAGTCTGAGTATTGGGCTTCTGAGGTTTGGCCGGTGTCTCTGGCTTTTGAGGCTTGACCGGGGCTTCAGGCTTCTGGGTTTTGACCGGAGCTTCCGGCTTTGGCTGTCCCGATGGCTTTTGCGGATCCGCCTTAGCCGACGGATTTGCGGGTTTACCGGGCATTACCGTGTTTGAAGGAGCCTGCCGGCGTGTCTGCTTAAAGACAGGTGCGGGTTTTGCGGCCGGTGTCGGGCATTCCTTCTTGAGCATCATGTTGTTAAGCATCGCATTTACATCATTCAACTTGTCCTGATTGACAGTAAAATTTGATTTGCACAAAGACTTATAAAAATCGATTTTTTCTGAACATAGTTCGTTAATGTCAACACTTCCTGCCGCAAAGGCCGTTGTGGGCACCAACATTGCTACCAACATGCATAAGACTACAACGTATTTGATACTACCTTTCATACAATTGTACCTCCGTATCATAGATCCTGAGCCCGTTGAACCGGGCTCCAACTGATTCGAATCATTTACCGATTCGTTAAAAATAAGTATAGGGGCTCTTTTGTTGTAAAAGAACCCCTCAAATATTTCCAGTCTAGCCGGATCAGGTACATATAAGATTATCTGCTTGTCAGAACTTCATAGCTTTCAGTACACGGTCGGTATCGCTCAGATCGTGAAAATAATAGTTTGGACCATAAGACAACAATGCCTCTTCGGTTGACCATCCGGTACCCACAGCGATGCTTATCATGCCTACTTCCTGTGCGCATACTATGTCATATATACTGTCCCCTACCAAATACATTTCAGTAAATTTGGTATCGTACATTTCCTCCGCTTCCAATATACATGCCCTTGCCGCATCCCATTTTTCGCCCGGCTCGTCTCCAAAACCGCCCAGTTGAAAATAATGTCCCAAACCCACCGAGTTCAGCTTTGTCATGGCCCCTATTTTAAGGTTGCTTGTAAGCAGAGCATTTACATATCCATTGTTTGAATCTATTGCCTCCAATAACGCCGGGATTCCGGGCAAAATCTGTTTTCTTTTGTTTTTATTGAGAATATCCTCCAGAACGCCTTGATAATGCTTGATAATATTGGGTAATTGGCCGCTATCCACGCCATGAGTTGTCATAATACCGTCCAATATCATGGAGTCCATAGCCCCGCCTATATCGGAGCTGCCAAAGGCATCCCCAATATCATAGAGCTCATGAAAAGTACGGTTCAGCGCCTTCCTCCCATCGCTGCCACAGTGAAGCAAGGTCCCGTCGATATCCCAAAAAATCAGTTTTTTATCTGCCATCAATCCAGAATCTCGCACCCGTCTAAGAGTTCGCACCCTTCCAGTATATTTCCCAGTTCATATAAATCGGCGCTTACGCTGACCACGAAATCTAATTCATGCTCTTTGGAAATATTTCGAAGCCTTTCAAAGAATTCGTTCAAATCGGGTATATGCACATCCTTGTGGCGTAGGAGTCCATCTATAAAAATGACCTCAATGTCATGATCCGAGCTGATGATACCGTAGATAAACCCGATGTATTCATCAATATTTGTAATGCTTTCATAATCTTCCATACAAACTACTCTGATCTGATATTTGAGGTCATACATCAGCCTGTGATTTTTATTGATAAACACGATGCTGCCATCTGCTGTCTCAAGCATATCGTTGGCCAAGTGTATCATTTTTTTCGTTTTCCCGGACCCTTTGTGGCCCGCAAATACTTTCACCAATCGAACCGCCCCCTTCTCATATGTTTTCTGATTTAATTATACACTACCTCTGAAAAAGGGCAAGGAAGAAATGCTTCTCCCTCACCCTTGCGAATGCTGAACGACTCTGAGCCTCAGTTGGCCGCAGGCTCCGTCTATATCCGTACCCATTTCACGCCTTATTGTTGTTTGTATGCCTTTCCCCTCCAAAATTTCACCAAAGGTTACAGCAGTCTGTCTGGCGGAAGCGGAATATTCTTTCTCGCTTACCGGATTAAGAGGGATCAAATTTACATGGCACAGCATCCCCCTTAATCTATGGGCCAACTCTTCCGCATGTATTTTTTTATCGTTTACCCCTTTGATCAAAGCATATTCAAAGCTGACGCGCCTGCCTGTCAAGGCTGTATGTTTGCGACATGCAGCCAACAAGCCTTCGATGGGATACTTTTTATTGATCGGCATAAGCCCGTTGCGGATTTCATTGTTTGGTGCATGCAGTGAAATTGCCAGATTCACTTGCGGAAAATCCTTTCCGAAAGCCTCTATTTTTGGCACAAGACCACAGGTGGATACCGTAATCGATCTAAAGCTCATATTTAAACCTTCTTCGGTGTGTATCAGTTTGAGGAAGACACTGAGGTTTTCATAATTATCAAAAGGTTCCCCGATTCCCATGACCACAACATTGCTTATCCGCTCCCCCGTATCCTTTTGAATAGCAAGAATCTGATCGAGCATTTCAGCCGGTGTCAGATCATCTGCCTTGCCACCTATTGCCGAGGCACAAAACGAGCATCCCATGTTGCATCCCGCCTGTGAGGAAATGCAAACTGTATTGCCATGATGGTATTTCAGAAAAACGCTTTCGATTGCATTACCGCTTCGCAATCTGAACAAGTATTTCCTGGTGCCGTCTTTTGATGATACCTGTAATTTTTCTATTTCCAACCTTTCAATATACGCTGTTTCTTCCAGTTTTTCACGCAGACTTTTAGACAGGTTGGTCATTTCGTCAAAACCGGCGACGCCTTTAGATACCCATTCAAAAATTTGAGATGCTCTATACTTCTTTTCCCCTGATTCCTCAAGCATTTGCGACAATTCAGCAATTGTCATCGACTTTATATCCAGCTTCATATTTTCTTATTCCAAAGCCCTTCTCTGTGTATTCCTTCATAGTTGCCTCTTATCAACGTTGCAAGGCCGAGCTAATTATAGTCATTGTTATTATAATCATTATAGCGTCAATTTAATAATTACTCTACTGACCGCCACCGTTTTTCTTCGTCATCAAAAAACGAGGAGGTTTTGAAAAACCATTTTTACCGAACCCGTTACAATCAAATTTTACTTAATCATATGGCAAATTGACAATCTGTATGTTTACCGTGTAAACTGTACAATTCAATAGCGATCAATTCCTGAGACTTTGGATCGGTGCAGGGATTCGTCCCCCCCTGCCTATCATCACGGCCGGGGAGCTGTTGTTGACCCTCATTACGGGCCCGCCTCCCAGCAAACCTCCAAACTCCAGCTCTTCGCCTTCTTTTTTACCTATTGCCGGGATCACTCTTACGGCAGTGGTTTTGGAATTTATCATACCAATTGCCGCCTCATCGGCGATGATTCCGGAAATCACTTCCTGAGTTGTATCGCCGGGGATCACTATCATATCCAGGCCTACGGAGCAAACCGCAGTCATTGCCTCCAGTTTTTCCAAAGTCAGAATACCCGATCTTGCTGCTTCGACCATGCCGGCATCCTCGCTTACCGGAATAAAGGCGCCGGATAAGCCCCCTACGTTAGAAGAGGCCATAGCTCCTCCCTTTTTAACCGCATCGTTCAGCATAGCCAAAGCCGCCGTCGTACCGCAGGCACCACAGCTTTCAAGTCCGATTTCCTCCAATATATATGCGACAGAATCGCCGATGGCCGGGGTCGGGGCTAAGGACAGGTCCACGATTCCGAAGGGGACACCCAACCGGGCTGAAGCCTCGCTGCCCACCAGCTGACCCATCCTGGTTATTTTGAAGGCGGTTTTTTTAATAATATCCGATATATGAGTCAGGTCCCATTCTTTGCCGGCCTTAGCAACGGCTGCCCTTACTACTCCCGGACCCGATACCCCCACATTTATTACGCAATCCGGTTCGCCGGGGCCGTGAAAAGCCCCTGCCATGAACGGATTATCCTCGGGTGCATTGCAAAAAACCACCAGCTTTGCCGCCCCTATACATTGACGATCCGCAGTCATCACCGCTGTTTCTTTGACAACCCTGCCCATGATTCTGACCGCATCCATATTGATACCGGCTTTGGTGCTTCCTATATTCACAGAAGCGCAAACGTGCTCAGTTTCCGATAGTGCCCCGGGGATTGATCGCATCAACTCCATATCACCGGCAGAAAACCCTTTGTGGACCAAAGCTGAATAACCTCCGATAAAATTGACACCGATGTCGTTGGCGGCTTTCTCCAATGCAATGGCATATTTCAAAGGATCCCCTCCGGATGCTCCCGCGAGGATCGCAATCGGGGTGACCGATACCCTTTTATTTATTATAGGTATCCCATACTTCTGTTGGATCTCATCCCCTACCGCCACCAAATCACCGGCACATCTGAGTATCTTTTCATGGATTTTTTGACAAGAGCGGTTTATATCGCTGTCGCAGCAATCCAAAAGCGAAATACCCATGGTAATGGTTCTTATATCCAGATTCTCTTCCTGTATCATGGTTATCGTTTCCATGATGTCTTTTGTGTTCAGCATATTTCCCTCAGCTTATATTCTGTGCATCGAGTTGAAGATATCTTCATGCATCACGTGAATTTTCATTCCGCTGCATTCTTCTTCCAGCCTGTGCCGCAGATCTGCCAACCCGCAATTCATCCCCGAAATATCTATCACCATCATCATGGCAAAAAACTCCTGCAGCACTGACTGTGTCACTTCTATTACATTGGCATTTGCTTCTGCGCATATGCTGCTGACCATCGCCAGTATTCCCACGCGATCCTTGCCCACAACTGAAATTACAGCACGCATTACCTTATCCTTTCCTCTATCCTTTTCACAAGCCCTTTACGCAACTTTTTAATTTGATCTAAAGCCTTTCAACATCGATACCTGTCTTATGTCCATTCAAATCATATACCTGTAAAGAACCTGTTTCTTCTTTTAATTCCAAGGCTAGTGTTTCGCTCATTATATACTCCATGTGCTCTGATAATGATGCCTTGAAATCCTCATCCCCGCTGTAATGGATCCGTATCCTGTCGGTCATTTCAAAATCCTTTTGCTTGCGCAGCTGCTGGACTTTTGATATCATTTCCCGGGCAATGCCTTCCGATTTGAGCTCATCGGTGATGGTGGTATCCAGGATGACGAACACGTTGTTTTCCATTGCTACGGCGAAACCGGGCCTGGCGGCTATCCTTACCTCGAACATATCTTTTTCCGCCACAATTTCTTCACCATCCAGCACAACGGTTGTTCTGCCTTCTCTGTCCAGTGAAGCAACGACTTCTTTTGGATCAAGTTTTGCAATAGCGGCACCAAAAGATTTGATTTTACCGCCCAATATCGGACCGGCTACCTTAAAATTGGGTTTGAGCGTCAGGTCCATAAATTTGTCCAATTCCTTTTCAAAGACGACTTCTTTTACATTGAGTTCCTCTTTGATCAAATCGACCATATCACTTATCAGGCTTTCATATTTCCCATCTGCAAGTATCTCGGAAAGCGGCTGGCGGACTTTGATCCTTTCCTTTTCCCGGACCCCTCTTCCAAGGCTGACAAGGATCCTGACCAAATCCATTCGTTCTTCAACCTTATTGTCAATCAGTTCATGTTTTGATTCAGGATAGAAGGACAGGTGAACGGATTCTTCTTCGGTCAGCCTTGTGTAGATTTCGTCGGTGATGAATGGCGCAAAAGGCGCCGCCAGTTGTACTATACCCACCAGAACCTCATAGGTGGTCAGGTACACTGCTTTCTTGTCCTCTGTGAGTTCATCTCCCCAAAAACGTCTCCTTGCTCTGCGTATATACCAATTTGAAAAATCTTCTACAAGAAAATCCTGGATCTTACGAACAGATCTCATGTGATCGTATTGATCCATTTCAGCAATAACTTCTTGAATCAGCCGATTATACTTGGAAAGTATCCAGCGATCCAGCTCCGGCCTCTTATCGTAATCCACGAAAAATGTCCTCGGATCTATCCCATCGGTATTGGAATACAGCACAAAGAAATTATAGACATTTCTCAAGGTCCCGAAGAACTTGCTGACAATTTCCACAAGTCCTTCTTCGTCGAATTTTGTGGGGGACCAGGCGGGCGATGTGTGCAATAAATACCATCTGGTAGCATCTGCCCCATATTTGTCAAACAACTCAAAAGGATCAACGGTATTCCCTTTTGATTTAGACATTTTCTTCCCCTCTTTATCAAGTATCAAATCATTGACCAGCACATTTTTGTAAGGGGACGTTCCCTTAATAAAGGTTGAAATCGCCAGCAATGAATAGAACCAGCCTCTGGTTTGATCGATGCCTTCACAGATAAAATCGGCAGGGAAGAATTCCGTATCAAAAGTATCTTTGTTCTCAAATGGATAATGCCTTTGTGCAAAGGGCATGGCGCCGCTGTCGAACCAGCAATCCATAACCTCAGGGATCCTGCTCATGATCTCACCACATTCAGGACATTTGATATGAACTTCATCCACATCGGGTCTATGGAGCTCAATAGATTCATCTATGTTTTCTATAGCTTTTTCTATCAGTTCCGCCCTGGAACCTATGCTTTCCAGATGGCCGCAGCTGCAACGCCAGATATTTATAGGTGTTCCCCAGTACCTGTTTCTTGAAATCGCCCAGTCGTTGACGTTTTCGATCCAGTTGCCGAATCGTTTTTCACCGACGAAAGGCGGGAACCAATTAATATTGTTATTGTTCTCCACCAATTGATCCTTAAGCCTGGTCATCTCAATATACCAGCTGGGCTTTGCGTAATACAAAAGCGGTGTGGTGCATCTCCAGCAGTGGGGGTAGTTGTGCTCGACCTTTTCCTTCGAGTAAATTTTATCTTCGGCAGCCAGCCATTTGATAATATCCACATCCAGACCGTCTTCCATGACGAAGCGACCCGCCCAAGGGGTTTCTGTATACTTCCCCTCCTCATCAACGGGGTTTGGAACAGGAAGTCCGTACTTTCTCCCGGTAATGTAGTCATCTTCACCAAATGCAGGTGCGGTATGGACTATGCCGGTTCCGTCTTCCGTAGTGACATAATCTCCGCAGGTAACGTAGAAAGCCTTCTTATCTACCTCGACAAACGGCAAGAGCTGCTCATACTCGATGTATTCCAGGTCACTGCCCTTCATTTCCTCCAGCACGGTATAGCTGCCGGCACCCAGAACCTTGTCCGCAAGAATTTTGCTGACATAATAGATTATTCCCTGCTGATCAACTTTTACATAGTCGATATCCGGGCCTACGGTGAGGGCCACATTGGAGGCTAATGTCCAGGGCGTCGTTGTCCATGCCAGGAAATATTCATCCTTGTCTTTCCTTTTGAACTTGGCCGTAATTGTATTGGTCTTGACTTCTTTATAGCCTAATGCCACTTCATGGGAAGCCAGACCCGTCCCGCAGCGGGGGCAGTACGGGAGTATCTTGTGCCCCTCATAAATTAAGCCGGCTTTGAAAAATTCCTTAAGTATCCACCAGCCTGTTTCAATATAGTCGTTATCCAGGGTGATGTAAGGATCGTCCATATCGATGAGATATCCCATGCGTCTGGTCATCTCACGCCACTGCTTTTCGTAGGTAAATACCGATTCTCTGCACCTCTGATTGAATTCCTTTATTCCGTACTTTTCTATATCCTGTTTGCCGGTCATGCCAAGCCTTTTTTCAACTTCGATCTCTACCGGTAACCCATGTGTATCCCAGCCTGCCTTCCGCTTGACAGCAAAACCCTGCATCGTCTTGTGCCTGAGCACGGAATCCTTGAGGGTTCTGGCTATGACGTGGTGGATTCCCGGGCTGCCATTGGCTGTCGGCGGCCCTTCGTAAAAAATAAAGGATGGCCTTCCTTCCCTGGTAGTTACGCATTTTTCCAGCAGGTTCTCTTTATCCCAATGATCCGATTGCTCATTCTGAACATCTGCTATAGGTTTTTCTGATAAGTTTACAAACATCTTTTGCTGTCTCCTCTTTTGCATTCTATATTGTATTCCCTTTTTGGGGACCTCAACTGTCCTTCAATACCTGTAAATAAATCCCTTTACAGTCCTTCTTCTCCATCAAATCAGGCTTTTATCCTGACTTCCAGCTAGCCATACTTCCTAAAAAGTTAAAAATCTTGTATCGTCATTTAATATGGCAGAAGCTAAAACAAGTGAAAATACAAAAACCCCCGGATTCATTGATTCTGAATCCAGGGACGAATTTCTCCGCGGTACCACCCTAATAGCGAAATCCCCGTATATCGGGATACGCCTCTCATTATCCGCTTAACTCGCCGGTAAGTACCCGGCTACTGTCAGTTCACCGGACAAGCTCCGGAGTGATCTTCACACAGTCCGTCTCCGGCCGCCTCCCACCAATGGCCGCCTCTCTTTTGGATACTGACCGGCTACTTTCTCCATCATAGCTGTTTTCCATATATGATCATTCATGATTATGTTCTTGCCAAATCCTTTTCGGATTATACACCATGTCAAACGATCACGGCTCTTTTGGTGTATGCTATATCAGTTTACTTATTAACTCATGCCATGTCAACCGAAATTTTCCCTGCCTCGCGGCGTTTGCAGCATTTGGTATTACTGTTCATAGTCAATTGTCAGCAACTTTCCGCATTAATATTGAATTGTTTTTCCATGGTCATGATTCCAACCATTACCAGGAGGCTCCGCCATTGCTGATATCAGCGGAAAGGCAGCCTTTTTATTCAGTTCTTAATTTAAAGGCTGCCTTCAAACCAATA
>CAYYHH010000014.1:12587-15855 GCA_964471645.1 uncultured Oscillospiraceae bacterium | reverse complement strand
TTCGACGAGCCGACGGCGGTGCTCACACCCCAGGAGATCGATGAGCTGATGAAGATAATGAAGGACCTGGCCGGCGAGGGCAAATCCATACTGTTCATTACTCATAAGCTCAATGAAATTAAGGCCGTGGCCGACCGCTGTACGGTTTTGCGCAAAGGGAAATATGTGGCAACGGTAGAAGTCGGATCCACATCAAAAGAAGAATTGTCCGAAATGATGGTGGGGAGAAAGGTGGATTTTACCGTAGAAAAAGCAAAAGGCGAGCCTACAGCTCCGGCTTTGGAGGTCATAGGGCTGACGGTGAGCGGAAAGCATAATGATAAAGCATCGGTGAAGGACGTTTCTTTTACAGTTCGAAAAGGCGAGATTGTCTGCATAGCCGGAATCGACGGCAATGGCCAGTCTGAGCTGGTGTACGCCCTTACGGGTCTGCAGCCTATAGACAAAGGTCAGATTTTCATCAATGGCAAAGATGTCACCGAGTACTCTATCAGAAAGCGCAACGGTGAAGGATTGAGCCACATACCCGAAGATCGCCATAGACATGGTTTGGTTTTGGATTATTCCCTGGAAGAAAACCTGGTGCTCAAATGCTACTACACTTCCGAGTTCCAAAAGGGGGGATTTTTAAAATTTCAAAAGATCAACGACTATGCAAACTGCCTCATTGAAAAGTACGATATCAGGAGCGGGCAGGGGGCAAAGACCATTGCACGGAGCATGTCCGGCGGGAATCAGCAGAAAACAATCGTTGCAAGGGAGATCGATCTGGATCCGGAAATACTGGTTGCCGTCCAGCCGACCCGCGGGCTTGATGTGGGAGCAATCGAATATATCCACAAACAACTGATTGGCCAGAGGGATGCCGGGAAGGCTGTACTGCTTATTTCTTTGGAATTGGAAGAAGTGATGAACGTCAGCGACCGAATTTTAGTCATCTATGAAGGGGAAATAGTCGGCGAACTGGATCCCGACAAAACCACCTTTCAGGAGATGGGCCTTTATATGGCCGGAGGAAAGAGGGACGAAAGGAGGAAAGCCATATGAGTGTCATGCGAAAGCTATTGGAAATACGGGGACTCAACAATGCTGTTTCTTCCATCGTTGCGATTCTGGCCGGATTGCTGTTCGGACTCATCATTTTGTTTATTAGTAATGCGCCTCAGGCAATTGACGGGTTTATAATAATCCTTAAGGGAGGCTTTTCCACAGGAGCAAAGGGGATGGGACAGGTGATGTACTTTGCTACCCCTCTTATACTGACAGGACTTTCCGTGGGTTTTGCCTTCAAGACCGGCCTTTTCAATATCGGTGCAGCCGGCCAATTTATAGTAGGTGCTTTTGCGGCAGTTTACATCGGGGTTAAATGGACCTTCATTCCCGCACCGTTTCACTGGATGGTCGCACTTTTGGCAGCAGCGGTGATGGGGGGACTATGGGCTTTGATACCGGGGCTGCTGAAAGCCTATCTCAATGTCCATGAAGTAATTTCGACTATAATGATGAACTATATCGGAATGTATTTTGCTAATTTCATGGTGAAAGCGACGGTTTATGACTCTAAAAAGGCCTTGTCGATGAATGTGGCCGAAACGGCTGTACTGCCCAAGGGAGGGTTGGACAAGGTATTCTTCAATCCGCTGGGTTCATCGGGAGCGGCGGATGTATCCACGGTGAACAGTGGTTTTTATATAGCTTTAGGCGTTGCTGTGGTTATGTATATAGTATTGAACAAAACTACTTTTGGTTATGAACTGAAGGCTTGCGGTTTCAATAAGGATGCCAGCAAATATGCGGGGATCAATGAAAAGCGGAGCATAGTTCTTTCTATGGTAATAGCCGGCGCCCTGTCGGGGTTGGGAGGGGGGCTCCTATATCTTTCGGGAGCCAGCGGACGGCATATCAAGGCTGTGGATGTTCTTGCAGTGGAAGGCTTCAACGGCATTCCCGTGGCTTTGCTGGGGCTGTCAAATCCGATAGGTATCATTTTTTCCGCCATATTTATTTCATATATCACTTTAGGCGGCAATTACCTGCAGACATTGGACTTTGTTCCCGAAATTATTGATATCATTATTGCATGCATCATCTACTTCAGCGCGTTTGCATTGCTCTTCAGAAACATTCTACCAGGGATTATGAAGCGATTGACAGGGAAGGCAGGGAAAAAAATCAAAGATGCCGAAAGCGAAATCGAAAGGGGGGATGATCAATGAACATTTTATATCTGGTTGTACAGCAGACGATGTTTTTCTCCATACCCTTGCTCATAGTGGCTCTGGGGGGCGTTTTCACCGAAAGGGGCGGAGTCACCAATATAGCGCTTGACGGAATGATGATAATGGGGGCCTTTACAAGTATTTTATTTATCAATAAAGTTCAGGGATTTATGAGCGGCCAATCATTGCTTATAATAGCTATTGTCATTGCCGTCCTCACCGGGATGATATTTTCCCTCCTGCATGCTTATGCATCGGTCAATATGAAGTCGGATCAGATCATCAGCGGCACTGCCCTGAACATGTTTGCCCCGGCTTTCGCCATATACGTTGCCCGTATGATCCAGGCTAACGGCGTACAGCAGATTACCTTCAGCAACACCTTCAGGATACCTTCCGTGCCGGTGCTGGGGGATATTCCCGTAGTGGGGGGGCTCTTTTTCAGAAATGCCTATATCACAACGTATATAGGATTGGGCATATTGGTGATTTCAGTGATTGTTTTATATAAAACCAAGTTTGGATTGAGGCTCAGAGCCTGCGGTGAACATCCTCATGCGGCGGATTCTGTGGGAATCAATGTATACAAGATGAGATACGCCGGCATAATCATTTCAGGTGGACTGGCGGGGTTGGGGGGATTGGTTTTTGTTATTCCTACATCTACCCAATTCAATGCTACCGTATCAGGATATGGATTCCTGGCGCTGGCCGTAATGATATTTGGTCAATGGAAGCCATTGCGTGTGCTCTTCGCGGCGTTTTTCTTCGGATTGATGAAGACCATAGCATCGGCATATTCTGTTATTCCTATACTGTCGTCGGCACAAATACCCAGTGACGTATATAAAATGGTGCCTTTTATTGCAACATTGATAGTACTGGCGTTCAGCTCGAAATCGTCTCAGGCGCCGAGGGCTGTGGCTGTCCCCTACGACAAGGGGAGCAGATAATGAACAATGCAATCGGAGGTTGAAATTTGGCGTTCTTGCCTGTAACAAAAAAAGATATGGAGAAACTGGGCTGGGAAAGGCCTGATTTCGTGATTG
>CAYYHH010000014.1:3436-12577 GCA_964471645.1 uncultured Oscillospiraceae bacterium | reverse complement strand
TTGTAAGCGGGGATGCCTACATCGACCATCCGTCCTTTGGTCATGCTATAATAAGCCGTGTTTTAGAAAGCAGGGGTTACAAAGCAGCGATACTTCCACAGCCCGATTGGCGCAGCGCCGATGATTTTCGTCGGTTCGGCAGGCCACGGCTGGGTTTTTTGATCAGCTCGGGCAATGTGGATTCCATGGTCAACCATTATACGGTTTTCAAACGTAAGAGGAGAAGGGACAGCTACTCGCCCGGCGGTGAACAGGGAAAGAGGCCCGACCGCGCTGTCATTGTGTACAGCAATCGTGCGAGGGAGGCTTATAATGATGTCCCGATCATCATCGGCGGAATAGAGGCCAGCCTGAGAAGATTGGCACATTATGATTATTGGGACGACAAACTCCGCAGGTCTGTATTGCTGGATTCGAAGGCGGATCTTTTGGTTTATGGCATGGGGGAGAGGGCGATCGTCGAGGTGGCCGAGGCGCTGGAAAGCGGCATCCATATAAATGATATAACATGGATCCGGGGCACAGCATACAGGGCGGGGATTCCGGAAGGCCGTGTTAATGAATCGGCTTGCGTGTCGCCGGATGCCGACACAACAATCCTGCCTTCGTGGGGATCTCTGAACCGATCAAGGAAGGAATATGCCGACAGCTTTAAGTTGCAATACCCCAACAACGACTATATAAATGGAAAGACACTTGTCGAACCTTACGACAACGGTATTTGTGTTGTTGTAAATCCTCCGATGCCGCCGCTTGAAGGCATGGATCTCGATGATGTATTTGAACTTCCTTATGCAAGGAGTTGGCATCCTATGTATGAAAAAGCCGGAGGGGTACCGGCATTTGACGAGGTGGAATTCAGCATAACATCCAACCGAGGGTGTTTCGGGGGTTGTGCCTTTTGCGCCCTCACATACCACCAGGGGCGTGAAGTAAGGGGAAGGAGCAAGCATTCAATATTGAGGGAGGCCGAGGCATTGACCGACAGCCCGGATTTTAAAGGATACATTCACGATGTAGGCGGCCCGACGGCGAACTTCAGAAACCCCGGTTGCAAAAAACAGCTGAAGTACGGTATGTGCAAAGCGAAAGACTGTCTGCATCCCGGCCCGTGCAAAGAACTTATCGTAGATCACAGCGAATACCTGGATATCCTGCGAAGCCTGCGGCGTATGCCGAAGGTCAAGAAAGTTTTTATACGTTCGGGGATCCGTTATGATTACGTAATGGCAGACAAGACGGAGGAATTTTTAGAAGAAATATGCAGACACCACGTAAGCGGCACCCTGAAAGTTGCACCGGAGCATATTTCGCCCCGGGTTCTGGCTTTGATGAGGAAGCCGTCGAAAGAGGTCTTTGAAAAATTCGCCGAAAGCTACAAGAGGATAAATGAAAGAATAGGAAAAAAACAATATCTGATACCATATATGATATCTTCCCATCCCGGCTCAACTTTGAGGGATGCGGTGGATCTGGCTCTTTATCTGAAAGATAGCGGTTTTGTCCCCGATCAGGTGCAGGATTTTTACCCGACCCCCGGAACTCTGGCAACTTGTATGTACTATACAGAGATGGATCCTTTAACGGGTGAAAAGGTCTATGTGGCCAAAGATGCAAGAGAAAAAAGGATGCAGAGAGCTTTGCTGCATTTTCATAAAAAAGAAAACAGGCAACTGGTAGAAGAAGCATTAATCAAGATTAATCGACACGATCTCATCGGAGTTTTAAAATAAGTGGGAGGGGAATATAATGAGTTTGATTATGAAGCTTCCGGATATTATGGACGAAAGTAAGAAAGCCTATGAAAAGATAATGGCATCAAAAGGTCTTAAGAGCCCGACTGATCTAAAGGTGCCGACAGATCCGAAAGGCGCCGTATCGACGGTTCCGACCTCACAATATCTGTTAAAAGAGAAGGTCAACAAGGGAGAAGATTTTAATGAGTCTTCGGGGAGTATGCTGGCCGAAGGGGATAATCTCAGCCTGATGGAATACTTGCTGGATGAAAAATCTATGGCAGGAAAAATCAATTTAATATATATAGATCCTCCATTTTTCACAAAGGCTAAATATGGGGCGGAAATCAAGCTCAGCTCTGACAAGATCAAAACTATCCCCGTTATGAGACAGAAGGCCTACAGCGATATTTGGGAGCAGGGGATGGAGGAATACCTCAAAATGCTGGCAGTGCGGCTGATGATGATGAAAGATCTGCTTGCCGATGATGGAAGCATATGGGTGCATCTTGATTGGCACGCCGTCCACTATGTGAAAATTCTTATGGATGAAATTTTCGGAGAAAAAAACTTTATCAATGAGATAATATGGCATTACAAATCCGGGGGCGTAAGTAAAAATCGGTTTGCCCGTAAGCATGACACTTTACTTTTTTACGGTAAGACAGGCAAGTATTATTTTTTGTCACACAAGGAGAAGTCTTACAACAGGGGCTTTAAGCCTTATCGCTTCAAGGGCGTTAAGGAATATAAGGATGAGCAAGGCTGGTATACTATGGTAAACCGCAAAGACGTATGGCAGCTGGATATGGTCGGAAGGACATCTGCGGAGCGCACAGGTTATGTGACACAGAAGCCGGAAACCTTGATCGAACGCATATTGGAGAGCTGTACAAAGGAAGGCGATCTTTGCGCCGATTTCTTTGGCGGTTCGGGCACAATGGCCGCAACAGCCCAGAAAATGGGAAGAAGGTGGATATCCTGCGATGCAGGCAGACTGGCAACTATCAATTCCCACAAGCGGCTTATAAAAGAGGAGGCTGCTTATGCGTTTTATGAAGAGTGTGGCGACAGGTCCGGTGAGGAAGACGGAAGTATCGAGGCGAATATAAGTATACATAAGGATTCTTTATCGGACAAATCGGTGCTGAGTGTCGATTTAATTAAATACAGGCCTTATTCGCTGCAATATATGCCCGTGGATACAAAATACTTGCCGGTGATTAAGAAAATCATTGAAGAGGATCCAATGCAACTGATCGCTTACTGGAGCATAGATCATCATTATGACGGCCGGGTAAACAGCCCTGACGTTTACTTTTGCAAAGACAATGAGGGTTTGGAAACAACATATAAAACAATGGGAACAGGCTTTGGGCCTGTATACGTCAAAGCTGTTGATATCTTTGGAAACAGCGCAGTAATTATAAAGGGCGTATGAGGGGTATTTTGTGAGGTTCGATATTTTATGGGGGTTTGAGGATTAAATGAAACATTTCAAGGAATTATTAACCAGAGAGAAAATAAAAAATATGAGCATAGATGCACTGTTGATATTCATCGGATGTGGCCTGGGCGCATTTTCAACCATTTGCATTCTTATTCCCAACGGGCTTTCCAGCGGGGGCATAACGGGGATTTGCCGCATTCTGCAGGGACCTACCGGGATAGATTTTTCAGTTTTATACTATGGTTTCGCTTTTATTATTCTGCTGACCTGCGCCGTTTTGCTGGGGATAGGCGAAGCGAGGAAAATAGTGCTTTTAAGCTTGATATATCCTGCTTTTCTGCTTTTCTTCGAGCAGTTCAATATTAACCTCCTTGAGGAAAAGGATGTTATTTTAGCAGCTATATATTGCGGTGTTTTCGGTGGGGTATGCACAGGGCTCGTCTTTACAAGAGGATACTCTTTTGGAGGGACGGATACCGTTGCAAAGATCATTAAAAGTAAGCTGTTGCCCCATGTGGGAATATCTAAGATACTTCTGGTCATCGATGCGGTTATTATAATAGCTTCAGGAATATTTTTCGGAAGGAACATTGCTTTATATGCTCTGATCACTCAGATTATCTTCTCAAAGGTAGTTGAATATGTCATGTATGGTTTTGAAACGAAAGTTGTGCAGCTGGAAATAATCACCGATAAGCACGAGGAGGTTGCAAACTACATTCTGCATGAAATAAAAAGAGGAGTTTCAAATGTAAAAATCATTGGTCAATACACGCAGACCTCCAGAAAGAAAATCATAACCCTTTGTTCTCCCCGTGAAAGCATGCTGATAAAACAATTTGTTGCCAGAGAGGATAAGAATGCTTTCGTAACGGTCATTCGGGTAGAGACAGTATGGGGTGCGGGCGAGGGCTTCAGCAAGCTCATGGAAGACAAAGTGAAGTAGACTGTCAGAGTTCAAACTGTTACTCCGCATAATTGAAGGGTAACAGTTTTTTGATGGAACTTGGTGGAACTTTGTACCATTATTATCGTCAGATTATTTAGATGGTACGGATGTAAACGAATCGGTTCAACTCTTGTTGGACCGGGTGCAGTTTTAAAAGAGGGCCATAGACGGTTCAAGCCTCCGGGAGAAGGCAAAAGGAGTGAGTGTGATGAAAGGAAGATTTAAAAGAATCGATCTGATAGTCTGTTTTTTGTTACTGATATGTTTAGTTTCGACAGGTTGCGTGC
The DNA here is from genome assembly GCA_964471645.1 of uncultured Oscillospiraceae bacterium. Lineage (GTDB taxonomy): Bacteria > Bacillota > Clostridia > Peptostreptococcales > Anaerovoracaceae > UBA1426. The sequence continues at coordinate 8,155 of CAYYHH010000014.1, read as the reverse complement.
AATCGGTCAGTGCCAATGAGCAATACCAGGCGGCCGATTTAAACGACCTTAAGGACAACACTGTTTTTATGCATGTATGGAGTCCGTTGATTCTTTCCGGAGATGATATTGCCTTTTTGGATCCGGAAGACTTTGATGTAGCGGCAATCATTCATAAGGAGCGCACATTGGTGCCGCTGCGGGCAGTCGCTGAATATTTCGGGGCAGATGTATCCTATGATTCGAGGAAACGTGAGGCGAATATTTCATGTAATGGGGAGCAGTTCGTATTTCCAATAGGCAAAACGTATTTTCTGGAAACAGGATCTGCAGGCACAAAAACAGTGGAAATGGACACAGAGGCTCTGATAGTAAGGAATCGCACTATGGTTCCGATTCGGGTTATCGCCGAACAATTGTTAAAAAAGAACGTCGGGTACAATGACGGAGTTATTATGATCTCCGGCGAAAGCAAAGCACCGGATCTGAACAAAGACAAGATACTGTTAAATACGATAAAATCTAAAATAGGTTTGGCTACAAAAGCCCGCTCCAAGGAGCAACTTTCAAAGCTGCTTCAAGGAAATGCAGGACATTATCGCTCCGGTTTCGGCGGATTTGACCTGCAGGCAGATGGTCTGGTCGAAAATCCCGCTTCGATCATCTACAAAAGCGCTGACGCGGTTTCAAACGAATCGATGTCAACACAGGATAACAGCGCCGCAGCTTCTGATGAGGGCTTTGAGAAACATTCCGATACCAATACCCAAGTAGAAGGGATAGACGAGGCCGACATCGTTAAAACCGATGGGAAATATATATATTATGCAGGAAGCAATGCCGCCAGAATTATCAGAGCCGATGGTCCCAGACTTTCCGAGGTCTATGTTATCAAACTTTCGGATCAAAAGTATGTTCAGGAAATCTATGTAGACGGTGACAGGCTTGTTCTATTGGGAAACCGCAATGAAAATGATAATGACCGCTACTATCCGATGGCAGAAGAATCCGATAGGGCGGAATCCATGCCTGAGGGCAGGATGATCTATCCCGGTTATACCCGTTCCTTTGCCTTCGCCGATATATATAATATTGAGAATAGGGAAAAACCGGTTTTGCTGAAGAGCCATGAAATGGAAGGGCATTACCAGTCCAGCAGGAAGTCCGGAGACAACCTCTACCTCGTTACAAATACCAATTGGTACGGAGGAATCATTTTGCCTCTTATGAGAGATACGGCACGGCAAGAGGAAGTAATGCAAATAGATATCTCGGATGTAATGGTCATGCCGGAGCCTCCCGGGCAAGGGTACATCGTTCTTTCGGCTATCAATATAAAAGACAGCAGCAGAACGGAGATAGAGGCGATAACCGCCTTTGGTTCAACCGTTTATATGAATGAATCATCTATGTATCTGGCTGCTGAGAATTATAACGGGATGACGGAAATAACTAAATTCCGCATTGACGGAACTAATATAGGCTACGCCGGGTCCGGCAAAGTAAAAGGCAGCTTGTTGAACCAATTTTCGATGGATGAATTTGAAGGCAACCTAAGGGTGGCTACCACCGAATGGGATAAGGGCAACAACCTCTTTGTACTGAATGATTCACTGACTGAGATCGGATCTGTGACCGGATTGGCAAAGGGCGAGAGGATTTATTCAGTGCGATTCATGGGTGACAAGGGCTACGTGGTGACTTTCCGTAACATAGACCCGCTGTTTGTGTTCGACTTGTCAGAGCCGACGGCGCCGAAGGTCACCGGAGAACTCAAGATACCGGGATTTAGCAACTACCTTCATCCTGTGGGAGATGGCCTGATTCTCGGCATCGGCATGGAAACACGCGAGCTGTTTGAACGGGATGCGTCCGGCAGAGAGGAAGCAGTAGGATTTCGACAGGGAGGGCTGAAGGTATCATTGTTTGATGTTTCTGATATGGGGAAACCAAAAGAAATCGATAAACTCATAATTGGGGAAAACGGCAGTTACAGTGAAGCCTTAAACAATCACAAGGCTGTAATGGTGGACTCCGACTCCAGCTTAATTGCCTTTGATTCCTTTATCGTCAGAGACAAAGACTGGAAGCAATCGAAGCAGGGTGCCCTTGTAATTGATTACAGCGGCAGGAAAATCAGCGAAAAGGGCTTTCTCGAATATACAGAACCTGAAGTATATGGTAAGTATATACCTTATGGAAGGAGAACAGTTTATATAGGAAACACGCTTTATTACGTGCAGGATGGCATAATCAGCGCTTTTGACTATGGTACACTGGAAAAGATCGGATCGATAGAACTTCGGTAGCAGTTGGTACCGGTTCACACTTGATTAAATCAGGGCGCATGATCCGCCCATGGTGATCAATCTAAACATTGACTTGTGAAACAATTGATTGAATAAACCGCAATGTGATAATATATACATGAAACGGGTATATATATTATGTCTATACGGGAGGCATGGCATGGAAAATGGTTTAACAGCAATTGTTGTTGTGGTTGTCATATTGATACTGGCATTGGTTCTAGTTTATAACAGCCTGATACGCAAGCGCAATACGGCCGATTCATCATGGTCGAACATCGATGTGCAGCTTCAAAGAAGGTACGATCTGATACCTAATCTGGTAGAGAGCGTGAAGGCTTATGCCAAGCATGAAAAGGATGTTTTTGAAAGGATAGCCCGGCTCAGGTCTTCATTTGAGGGAGCATCGTCGCCCAAAGAAATCGGCGAGATCGACCAGCAGATGAATGTTGCGGTCAAACATCTTTTCGCCATCGCGGAAAACTATCCCGACCTTAAAGCCAGCCAAAACTTTTTGATGCTTCAGGAATCCTTGGCAGGAACCGAAAATCGGATAGCGTACAGCAGAAACAGCTACAACCACGCGGTAATGAGCTATAACACAGCCGTGCAAACTTTTCCCGGACTGTTGATTGCCGGGATGTTCTCTTTTAGCATAAAAGAGTTCTTTGAGGTAGAAGACGGCGCTATGAGAGAAACGGTTAAAGTGAAGCTGGATTGATCAAATATTAAATGGGACTCAGCGGTATAGTTCGGAGGAGAATGATGGCTCAAAAGTTTGTAAGCACATATGATAGGATAAACCACAGCAGGCGCAATTCTATAGCCGTAGTGATAGGTTTTATATTGTTCTTCGCATTGATTTTTGCGCTGATTGGATTGTTTTATGGCCAATCGATTTATTATGACTACTATGAAGTAATAATGACCGTTATTATAGGGGCGTCGCTGGGGATACTGGTGTCCTTCATTATTTCCGCAGTATCCTACAGACGGAGCGGAAAGATCCTTGCAAAAGCGGCAGGTGCAAGGGAAATAAGCCGTGAGGAGAACCCTTACCTATATGAAATCGTAAATGCGATTGCCGTCGGGGCGCAAATAAAGCCCCCCAAAGTCTACATTATCGAATCCGGAGAGTTGAATGCTTTTGCGTCCGGATCCGGTGGAGGCAAGTCCATGGTGGCCGTCACCAGAGGGCTTTTGGAAATGCTCAATCGTGAGGAATTGGAAGGCGTTATTGCCCACGAGGTCGCCCATTTAAAAAATGATGATATTAAGTTTGTTTCATTGGCAGCGGCACTTTCGGCGGCTCTTCTGATGATTTTACACGTTTTTGGAAGAAGCATGTATTTTTCGGGCGGAGGCAGAAGGAGATCGAGGTCCGGGGATTCCGGCAAGGGCGGCGGCAATGCGATAATAGCGATCGCCGCAATGGTTTTATCGTTGATCGCCATAATCATCGGACCCATAATAGCCAGGGCTATGCAAAGTGCTGTTTCTAAACAAAGGGAGTTTTTGGCTGATGCTTCCGGGTCGGCTATCATCGGTTATCCTTTGGGATTGGCATCGGCTTTGGAAAAGATTGACGGCTACAACAGAAGCTATTTGCAAAACCATCAGACTGCCTTTGCCAACCAGTCGGTACATGCCCTCTGTATAAGCCAGCCTTTCGCCAAAAAGGTTTCAAGACTGTTTGCAACGCATCCTCCTATCGAAGAGAGGGTGAACAGGCTTCGCGGCATGTAAAATTCATGCACATTCAGGGAATGCGGGCTTGATTCATCAATTTTTCAGCCGATAGGTTCAATATTAAAACGCTTTCTGATTTAACGGTCTCATTGGAATAAATACCTTTTCGGGAATATTCAATAGCCTTTTGGGACAAAGCGGCGGCCTTGGCGAAATCTTCTTTTTCCCATGAGACTTTTGAAAGCCCCAGGAAGGCATGCGAAAATATTGCGCAGAATTCATCGGCGAGAAGTAGGGGGTAATCTTCCTCCATTTGGATGATGTCTTCATAAGCTCCTTTATCTAATAGCTGCTTGGCCTTTATAAGTTTGGAAAGTTCATCCTCCTTTTCACCGACTATAAGCCGATGCAGGGGAAGATCCAAAATATCGGCAAGATATTCAAGAGTTTTTAAAGAAGGCATGGCGTTGCCGCTCTCTATCTGGCTGAGCATATTTCGCGTAATAAAGTCACCTACGACTTCACTTTGAGTCATTTTCTTTGCTATTCTTGCCTCTTTGATTATTTCGCCTAATTCCTTAATATTCATTAGTACACCTGATATTCTTCAACCGGAGTTTACATATACGGACAGAAAGGTAAATATGGTTTACTATATTCTAACAGCATTAAATCTAAAAATCAACTATTTAAATCCTGTTCCGTCACCGGCTGTTCCCTCGATGTTCCTCCCGTAAAATAC
>CAYYHH010000014.1:1961-3426 GCA_964471645.1 uncultured Oscillospiraceae bacterium | reverse complement strand
TTGAATAAATTCTTTCCTGCCAATTGAAAAGTTAATTGCTTGCCTGCTGAGCTTCAAACGCCTTATAATTGTTTTTTCTGTAAGACTTTGGACTGATATTGACATTCGGGATAAATTTGCACGATGATGCAAGGCTTCGAGTAACCTGATTTGAAAAAATGCTGAGATAAATTGTATAGAATGATTGACACCATTCAAGCATAAGGGTATAATCAAGGTAAATTACATTTACCTTAAGAGAACAAACAAATGCCGAAGCCGATCGCATATAGAAACGGGCATAAAGGAGGGGATATTATGGTGGAATGGTGGGACCGGCTGGATATGGTTTTAAAGATTTTGTATTGCATGGCTATACCTGCTACTCTGATATTTGTCATCCAGACAGCCCTTTCGCTTTTAGGCGGCTTTGAGGGCGGTGAAGGCATTGATTTCAGCGATACTTCGGGAATTGACTTCGACGGGGGCCCCGATATAGGTGATATTTCGGATTCCTCCGATATGGGCGATATCGATCACGCGGGAGACGGGAGCAATCCATCCGATTTTTCAATCATGAGCATGTTTTCACTGCAGGGTATTGTTACTTTCCTGATGGTAATGGGGTGGACATCCATCGCTTCCATTGCATCGGGCTCACACCCTATTACGAGTATATTGATCAGCATAATTTTAGGCTTTGCGGCTATGTTTGCCGTAGCAAAGCTTATCCATGCTTCCCGTCGCCTTGCGCAAAGCGGGACCATAAATCTGAAGAATGCAATAGGCGCTACCGGCAGGGTCTATATTCCGATTCCGGCCGTAGGCGGCGGTGAAGGGAAGGTCACCTTGGACCTTCAGGGCAGATACATGGAGTGTGAAGCAATTTTCGAAGGAGACAAAATCCTGCCTACAGGGACCCTGGTGAGAATTATTGACCTGCGCAATAATATTTTAGTCGTCGAAGAAGATCTATAAGGTAAATTATAATATTAGGAGGAACGAATATGGAATTTCAAATCTTGGTCGCAATCATTATAATCTCCGTGGTTCTGTTGGCCACAATAATTGTCATTTTATCACGGTATAGGAAATGCCCTTCCGATAAGGTTATGGTTATCTACGGTAAGGTAGGATCTGATAAAGACGGCCAAACGAAGAGCGCTAAGTGCATTCATGGCGGCGCCGCATTCATTATACCGGTTCTTCAGGCCTATCAGTATATGGATCTGACGCCGATCTCAATAAGCGTAGATCTGAGACAGGCTCTTTCTAAGCAAAACATACGTATTGATGTTCCCTCAAGATTTACTGTGGGAATATCCACTGAGCCCGGCGTTATGCAAAACGCAGCGGAAAGGTTATTAGGTCTCAGGCTAAACGAGATACAAGAGTTGGCCAAGGATATTATATTTGGACAGCTTCGTCTTATAATAGCAACTATGGATATTGAGGAAATTAACACCGACAGGGATAAATTTCTTGT
>CAYYHH010000014.1:0-1861 GCA_964471645.1 uncultured Oscillospiraceae bacterium | reverse complement strand
AGCGCCATTGATGGTGAGAACAGCGCCAAAATAGAAATCGCACAGTCTGAGGCGAGACGACGTGAAAAAGAAGCCGAAGCCCTGAAGATTGCAATGGCAGCCGAGGCTATTCAGACGGCCAAAGCTAAGCAGGAAGGATACATAGCCCAGCAGGAAGCGGAGATGACCCGTGCCGAGCTGGAAAAAGCCACTCAAACGGCCGACGTTATCGTTGCCGCCCAAATTATGAAAGAGCAGGCGGAGATTGCGGCAGAGGCAGAGGCTGAAGTTATAAGGCGAAAAGCCCGCGGAGAGGCGGATGCCATATTTGCAAAGATGGAAGCCGAAGCAAGGGGATCAAGGGAAATCCTTGCAAAGCAGGCAGAGGGTATGAAGCTGCTGGTCGAGGCGGCGGGCCAAAATGCCGACTCAGCAGTAAAATTGATCATTGCGGATAAGTTAGAAGACCTCACTCGCATCCAGGTTGAGGCGATTAAAAACATTAAAATCGATAAGGTTACCGTTTGGGACGGCGGCAATGGCGGAAGCGCAGACGGGAAAACTTCGACGGCAAACTTTTTGTCAGGTCTGTTGAAATCAGTTCCACCGTTAAACGACCTTTTTCAGCAGGCGGGCATGGAACTGCCGGCCTACCTGGGGACAGATTTGCCAAGAGAAGCAATCATTGAGCCGGATGGTTCGAACGATTCAGGTGATATTGTGATTGATCCGGACGATGTGACCCCCGGCCGGGACAGCGAGCCGCAGATTGAAGCATAATAATAGTTTAGTCTGAATCAGATTAAGAATAATAATATCTTAGCCTGGATCAGATTAAGGATAATAATATCTTAGCCTGGATTAAGCATAACAGTAAATTAAAGGGGCAGTTTTCTTCTTGGCAGAAACAGAAGAAACCGTCCCCTTTTATTATCCCCGTTGATTTTGAAGGGCCGCCCACGTCGCCTTTGAAGGGGTCGCCGACCCGGAAATCACTTTTTATTTATGCCGGAAGGTTAAGGCTATCCTGTTCAACTGCAGATATGAACACAACAACCTCTCCCTCTCCCTGCAGTACCTCATCGTCAATCAAGGCATTGGCAACTTCTATGCCGACGGTTGAGTTTCCGATCAGCAAAACAATCTCTTTTTCAGGCAGCAGTTCCACGTGTAAAAGAGGCAGCATTATTTTCTGGTGTTCGCTGGTTCCTCTGCCGTGAATAATAGTAGCGTCAATTAAATCGAAGCTCCTCGCAACTTTAATAACATTTTCAGAAAATCCTCGATTGACCGACACCATGACACAACATTGCTGCGTTTCCATACTTTCCTCCGATGGAAACTCTTCAAAGCCGATCTCATCTTCCTCATAAATCACAATCTTTCTTCGCTTAAAGGCAATCCCCAGGACCATGATGGAAAAGACCGGAGCCATAGCCACCATGGCGATTATTCCGAAGCCGTCTACCAAAACATTGGCGCTGTCTATCATCGTTGCCGCGCCTTGAGCAAACGCCAGCACGAAGGTCGCAGTCATAGGCCCGGATGCAACTCCCCCCGCATCGTAAGCAATACCTACGAAGACGGGATCAACTTTAAAAGACAAAACGGCTGCAAGCGCAAACCCGGGCAGCAAAAAGAACCAAAGTTTGATATCAGGCACCAGGATTCTTACCATGGAAAGGGCTATCGCTATGGCTACCCCGATGGAAAGGCAACGGTTCATTGCTTTTGCGCTGACGGCTCCGTTGGTAACGCTTTCGACCTGGTGGTTGAGCACTTGTATGGCGGGCTCTGCCTTTACTATGAAAAAGCCGATAAGCATACCTATGGGTATGATGATGATCTTATCAGCAATATGTTTAGGAGTGATATCAGCCGG
>CAYYHH010000013.1:10137-15920 GCA_964471645.1 uncultured Oscillospiraceae bacterium | reverse complement strand
AACCATTTACCAAATAATCACTTATATGAAATGGTAATGTTCTTTACTAATTATTGTTTCTAAAATAAACATGCACACATAGCCATTTTTGTAAATAATCATGCTCCACACAGCCATTTTTAATAAAGAATCTTATCCCTTTTTTAATCATTCTTCTTAAATAATCATACATTTTAAATAAAACAAAGACCGCAAAAACAACAATGCAGCCGCTCCGATAATCGATGCCATATACATGAGGCGGTTAACTAAAATAATATCCTCCGCCTTCACATCTCTCAGTTTATCTCCAATAACCGGCTTGATCACCAGCTGTCCGGAATAGCTGGCATTGCCGGCAAGCTGTATTCCCAAAGCACCGGCACAAACCGACTCGGTCTGGGCGGCGTTAGGGCTTTTATGCTTTCTTCGGTCACGATGATATACTTTAACAGCATTCTTAAAATCGAATCTTAAAACTGCTGATGCCATGATCATAAAAAGGGCGGTGATCCTTGCGGGTAACAGGTTAGCCGCATCGTCAAGCTTTGCCGCAAACCTTCCGAAAAGAATATACTTTTCGTTCTTGTATCCTATCATGGAATCCATTGTGTTGACGGCCTTGTAGAAAAACGCAAGAGGCGCACCGCCTATTACCATGTAAAACAGCGGGGCAACAACACCGTCAGTCGTGTTTTCAGCCACCGTCTCCACTGTGGCTTTTATAATACCGGCCTCATCAAGGTTTTCGGTTTCCCGACCCACAATGTATGACAAGGCTTTGCGTGCATCGGCAAGATTGCCGGCTGCAAGTGGATAATAAACTTTCATGCTTTCTTTTTTAAGGGATTTGGCAGCAAGTATCTGAAAGCAGAAAAAAGTTTCTATGGCAAATGCAAGATACACATGGATCTTTGATGCTGTAATGAGAATTACCGTAGGTATCGTGAAACTCAGGGACGATACGATAACAGCCAAAAAGGCCCCGCCCCAAAATTCTTTTTTAACGAACCTGCGCATTATCGGCTCCAGTCGGCCGATGGTTTTCCCGATCAGGACGATTGGATGAGGCAACCACGGCGGGTCGCCTATCAACATATCCAATATAAACGCAGCGCTGCAAATATAAACAAGTGTCATCAGCTGAACTCCCTCAAGATTTTCATCGTTCCTAGATTTTTATCGTATTCTGCTTCATAACCACAGCCGTTTTTCACCTGGTATCCGTAAAATCCTTTGCTTCCCCGATCAAAGTGTTCTAAAATCGACATGATTGTACCCCCGTGACAAACTATCATGACGGTGGCATCAATATCGTTTTGTTCGACTATGCGATAAAATGCCTCAATACAACGATTTTTAAAAGCTTTTACGCTGTCGCCATCCGGAATGTGGTCGCTTCCGTTTATAAAGCGGATGTAATCCTCATCGTCTTTCAATTCTTCATAGGTTTTGTTTTCGAATCTTCCAAAGTCCATCTCTCTCAGATTTTCGACGATTACCGGCTCCATATCAGGGTAGAGCAGGGAAGCTGTCATCAGACATCGAAGCATGGGGCTCGAATAAAGTTTGTCGATTTCCGGCAGATAATCCCGATTTTTTTGATAATGTACGTTGATCAGGCGTTCATCCGTTATTCCGATGTAGCGCTTCTCATAGTTGCCCTTTGTTTTCAAATGCCTGACAAAGAATATTTTCATCCCTTAATCCTCGATGCGATACCGGCTTCCACTCTGTAGACAACATCGGCTTTTTTCGCGATGCAGCAGGCAATCCTCCCGATCGCTTCCCGGTATTCCCGCTCATTCTTTTCGGAAGGAATGATACCGCATCCGACTTCATTGCAAATCACAACGAGGCCCGGGTCGACTTTCAACCGCTGCCGATCATCTGAAGGCCGATTGCTCGGAAACTGATTGCCCGGGTATTGATCATCTGAAGACCGATCCTCCGGCAACCGGTTGCTCAGCAATTGATCGATAGCTTTTGTTAAATCCTTTTTTTCGGACAACCATTGACCAATCATCAAATGAAGTTCATCCACAATAGGAAGTCCCAGGGTCCGGGCAAATTCTGTTTTTCCCTGATGCGATCCGCCGGTGATAAAAATTAACATATTAACCTGCCTCCTAAAGCAATACCCATAAGCACCGACAATTCCGTGGACATAATCAAAAATCCCGTCAAATCTCCGGTTATGCCCCCGAACTGCTTTTTTATCCCATAGTAATATGAGGCATATAGGACAGCCAGCATTGCGCATATCAGACAAAACATCGGAATATTTATCACGAATATCCAGGAAAACGAAGCTATGAGCCACAAGATAGAGGTGCCCATGTTGATTCGCATATGCGATGCTCCGGAAAAATCAGAACCAAGCCCGTCGGATCTGGCTTTTCTTATCGTAAGTAATGCCAAAATACCCAGGGTCCTGCTCAGTATGAACGCCACAGGCAGTACCGCTAAAAACCTGCCTTCCTCGACGATTTGGATAAAGGCAGCCAACAATAGCATAAAATATACGACGCATCCGATCACGCCAAAGGCACCGGCATTGGGGTCTTTTAATATTTGGAGTTTTTTTTCTTTGTCCCCATATGAAAATATAGCATCACAAGTATCAATGAAACCATCAAGATGGATGCCGCCCGACAGCACCACGGAAATTAACAGTAAAATAATAGAAATAAAAATATTGTCGAAGGCGAGCCTGGCGAGCAGTTGGTACATACCAAAGCAACATGCGCCGATCAGCAGACCAATAAAAGGAAAGAAGCAAAAGCTGTATTTCATATTTTCTTTAGTCCATTCAACGCCGCGTACCGGAATAATGGAGTACATTGCTAAACAGACAAGCAAGCTTCTAAAAATATTCATTGATCCTACAGTCTCCTTTCAACAGTACAGGTATCCCGCATACAATTTCAATCACCGCATCCGCCTCTGCCGCAAAGTATTTATTGAGCTTACTAAAGGCTGTCATGTACTCCATGACACTGTCATCATATATCGCTCCGTCCGAAAAAATCCTATTTGTGATAAGGATCAGATTCATCGACAGGGATCGCAATGCAGCGATCCCTTCAACGATATTATTATGATAGTTTTCGTTCGTAAAGATCTCGTTTGCAAGAAGGGTAGACATGCATTCAACAAGGATCGTATGATAACCGCGTGCATCAACGATGCTTTCATGAAGATCCCTATATTTTTCAAGGGTGTCAAAGCCCTTCTTTTTCCTCATTTCCCTATGCCGCATGATTCGGTATTCTGCCTCTTCTCCAAAGGGCTCCATGGTGGCCACATACAATTTGCTGCGGTTTTCAGCGGGATTGGCATTTAAGTTTTCGGCAAGCCCAGCGTCCAAGTTTTCGGCAATCCCGGCGCCCAATTTTTCGGCAAGTCCGGCGCATAGATTTTCAGCGAATTCCGATTTACCGCTGGCAGCCCCACCTGTTATCAAAACAAACATTATCTCAACCTCACTCCTTGCAGAAATTGCGCCTTAAAGTGACGGCACATAGGACTCAATATTCAATTCACCAAAATCGCTCATATTGTTGTAAACTGCCATGGCCATATCAAACACACTGAAACCTACAGCAGCTCCGGTCCCTTCGCCCAAGCACATATGCAGGTCCAAAAGATGTGGAAGCCCTATGGCCTCGAGAACCATTGCGGCAGCCGGCTCAAATGATACATGTGTAGCGAACATAAAATCCTTGATTTCCGGTGCGATTCGGGTTGCAATCAGCGCAGCTACGGAAGATATAAAGCCATCGATCAGAATCGGTACCCGATACATGCCTCCGCCCAGAAAGACGCCGACGAGGGCTGCAATATCCAGGCCTCCCACTTTAGCAAGGACATCGATGGGATCATTGAGATCAGGGGCATGTTTTTTAATTGCTTCTTCTATTACATAAATCTTCCTGGATAATCCTTCGCTGTTGAGTCCGGAACCTTTTCCCGTGACTACGGCGGGGCTTTTGTCCAGCAGGCATGCTGTGATTGCACTGCTGGAGGTTGTATTTCCTATTCCCATTTCTCCGGTAGCGATCATATTATAACCCTTGGATTTTAAATCTCTTACCATTTCAATTCCGGTGTTGATGGCGCTCATGGCCTGTTCGCGGCTCATTGCGGGCTCATACAGAATGTTGTTAGTACCGTACATGATTTTTTTATTGATAATTTTATCATTATCATAATCAGATGAGATGCCGATATCTACTACAATGACGTCCGCATTGCTTTCTGCGGAGAGTACGTTTATGGTGGCTCTGCCTGCAGTCATGCTTTCCGACATGATCAGTGTGATATCCTGGCCGGCCTGGGTTACGCCTTCGGCTACGACTCCGTTGTCCGCGCACATGACGACTGTGCATTTTTTCGATATGTCGACTTTGTCATCTCCGAATATCCCGGCCAATTTGACCACGGCATCCTCCAGTTTTCCCAGACTATTGATCGGTTTTGCGATGCTGTTCCAACGCTGTTTAGCTAAATACATTTTTTCCTTGTTCAATTCATTGATTTTGATGTCCATCTTGATGCTCCTTACATTTGTATTATTTTTGTACGCCCGACAACGGTCGCAGATGTACTATTTCTGCTGATTTAGCTGCGATCGCGGATGTACTATTTCTGCTGATTTAGCTGCGATTGCAGATGTACTATTTTTGCTAATATAGCTGCGATCACATGTACACTATCTTTCATAATTTAGCTGTGACCACGGATGTACTATGTTTCCTAACGTAGCTACGTCCACGGATGTATTATTTTTGCTAATATAGCTGCAATCACAGATGGGGTAATCAGCAAATACATTAAAAAAGTACCTGCAAGCAGGTACATCAATGTTATAAGCATATTCTTTTCCAGAGCTGCCGGTTATCGGTATGCTCACAAAATAATACTCATTAAACCCCAAATGTTTCGTCACCTGCGAAGCAATTTGAAACCATATTGGTAGGTCTTCCGACTTAGATATCATACACCGGCTTCGCCTTCCCAAGAGATTATCTCAGTGGCATCTGAAACCGACTACATCATTACGGCAGCAAGGTCTGTTCAGGATTTTCACCTGATTCCCTGTTATTGCATGCGTTATACCACATGCGCACCAACAATCGTTTCGTATTAAATTGACGACTAATTAAACCATGCCGGGAGGAATTAGTCAAGGGCAGGTTTTTAAAAAATGGTTTCGCGGGTAAATAAAACTGCTTATAAACCATAATTGGGCATCAAATCGGAAAACTGTTTACTCAGACCCTGAAAAGTAAACAGTTTCGTCCCTTCGGCCCTTACTGTGGTTTATGTGGGCCTTGATTCAGGCGGAAAATAAACCATAATGGGGTATTAAATCGGAAAACTGTTTACTCAGGCCCTGAAAAGTAAACAGTTTCGCCCTTTGAGTCCTCCCCGTGGTTTACGGGGGCCTTGATTTTTCCGGCGGTTGATGGAATTGTATTTAAGGGCAGGGGACCAACAATGTTAGGGCCGTGAACAATAATAACATAGAGGTAACTTGTTTGGCAGGATCTAATTATTTAAAACTACCTAAAATTCTGACAAATTGCCATATACATCTTGACCCGAGCGAACAAAGGTAATATTATATAGCCAAAGGTATGCACCATGTGAATATGTGTTCACATGGTGAGCACATGGCGAGCACATGATGTGCATATACAACTGCTGTTGCTCTGGAATATATCGGCTTTCATAGATCATCAACGATAAATAAAAAACTATTAACCATTAATCATCAGCAGCCGATCTACATATTATTT
>CAYYHH010000013.1:7090-10037 GCA_964471645.1 uncultured Oscillospiraceae bacterium | reverse complement strand
AAAACTATTAACCATTAATCATCAGCAGCCGATCTACATATTATTTCCGAGTTACAGATAGAATTTGCCACGGATCATCGTTTGAAGCGGAAATTGAACGTGAAGGGGCATAACATCACATCAGCCATCAATAAAAAACTATTACCATTAATTATCAGTCGTCGATCTACATATTATTTCAGGTTACAAGTGGAATTTGCCACGGATCATCATTTGAAGCGGAGGTTAATATGATACGTCCCAAGAGGTTAGTGAAGGGTGACACAATCGGCGTTATTTCGCCCGCCAGTCCGTCGGAAAAGAAAAGTGAGATTATCAGAGCAAAGGAAACCCTCGAAGAGTGGGGGTATAAAGTTGTTATCGGAAAAAATGTGAATAAGACCAAAGGTATAGTTGCTGCCTCCGAAGAAGAAAGGGCGGCGGATTTCAATGAAATGTTCAAAAGGGATGATATCGACGCCGTATTCGTTACCCAAGGCGGCTATGGTTCCGCCCAGATCATAAGGCATATAGATTTTGAGACAGTCAGAAAAAAACCAAAGATTTTTACCGGGTTCAGCGACATCACATCCCTGCATCTCGCACTCAATAAACTCTGCGGTATGATTACATTCCACGGGCCCGGAATGTCCCGTTTCAATTCGGAAGATCTTACCGATTATACCAAAGAATACTTTTTCAAGGCAATAGCCGAGACGGATCCAATAGGAGATATTCCCCTGGCAAGCGACAAAAAATGGATCCATTCCATAAGCGGCGGAATGGCGGAAGGTCAGCTTACCGGCGGAAATCTTACTCTCATCTGTGCCAGTCTTGGCACTGACTATGCAATCGAGACAGAGAATAAAATACTGTTGATCGAGGATGTTGATACAGAGCCATGGATATTTGACCACATGATGTCCCATCTTCGCAATGCAGGAAAGCTGGATAATCTAAAGGGTGTAATTGTGGGCGAGTGCCATAATTGCGTGCCCGCGAAGCATGATCCGGGATTTCATTGCGATATCAATATTGAAGACGTATTGGAATATTATCTTAAGCCCCTCGGTATTCCTGTATTGTACGGATTACCTTTAGGGCATACAAAGAACCTTGCCACGTTGCCCCTTGGCGTTAAAGTTTGCCTGGATGCAGACGAAAAGAGCTTTGAGGTACTGGAAAGCGCTGTTCTATAATCTGGTGTGTTTTAAGGAGGAGAGAGATGAAAAAAGTTGCTAAGATCTTCATAACCGCCTTGCTGGTGACAACCCTGTGCATTGTGCCCGTCGGCTGCGGAGACGGATCCGACAATGCGGATGGCATCAGCGCATTTCGACTAGGTTCAAGTACCGCCTTTGATACGTTGAATCCATTATCTTCTTATATGCAGGTGACTTACGAATTTTTCCTTTTAATTTATGATCCCTTGATAAGGTACGACGGGAACTACGATCCGATACCTTGCCTTGCGGCAGACTGGTCCATAAGTGACGATGAATTAGAATGGACCTTCAATCTGCGCGATGACGTGGAATGGCATGACGGAGAACCATTTACATCGGATGACGTTAAATTTACATATGAATTGATGCTCAACACCGGTCTGGGCTACATGTACAGCTCATATTTAGACGGAATCACCGACATTCAATGCCCGGACGAAAACACAGTGGTAATAACTACCGATACGCCAAAGGCTAACATGTTGATGAATACGACTCCAATCCTTCCCGAACACATCATTGGATCAATTCCGGAGGCCGAACTGGAGACCTGGGCCAACGAAACACCCATAGGAACAGGTCCATACAAATACGATTCTAAGGGCGACAACTTTATTAAAGTGGTGAAAAGCGATAATTATTTCGGAGAACTTCCTACGGTAGATGAATTTATATTTGTTGACTTCGAAAACATAGACGCTATGGCCCAATCCCTGATGCTGGGTGAAATCGACGGCGCAACCAATCTTAATTCTGCGCAGCTTGCACAACTGCAGGGGGATAAAAATCTAGATGTCATATCCGGAAGAGAATTGGGCTTTATGCAGGTAGGAATAAATTGTTGGAACGACGATGCCAGCAAAGGTAATCCCTCGCTTTTGGACAAAAGCATAAGACAGGCAATAGACCTGGCAATAAACAAACAGAAAATCGTAGATATGGCATACAACGGTCAAGGGACGGTGGGGACCACGCTGATAAATTTGGGGGATTTTTATCATTATGAGCCGACAGGTGAGGAACTGAGGGATTTTAATACAGAGTCCGCCAATGCGCTGCTAGATGCCGCCGGCTACATAGACAGCAACGGCGACGGCATAAGGGAGACAAAAGATGGCAAACCCATGGAGTTTGAGCTGATAACAATTGCCGACAATGTTGAAGAAGTCAAATGCGGACAGATGATCGTTGCTGATTGTGCACAGGCAGGTATCAAAATCAAGAGCGTGACTATGGACAGCGGCGCCTTATATGACAGAATCATTGAAGGCAATTATGATATGTTTATTTGGGGCTGGGGGGCAGATATAGATCCGACAGTGATACTGGGAATCTTAACTACGGATCAAATCGGAGGCAACAACGAACCTTTCTTCTCAAATGAAAGATACGATGAGTTGTATCTGGCCCAGCAAGCCGCTATGGATGAGTCGGAAAGACAGGAGATGGTCTTTGAAATGCAGAAGATTGCCTATGAAGAGTCTCCTTATATCATCTTGCTTTACGCTAACAACATACAGGCGATACGTTCGGATCGCTGGACAGGATACAAACAGATCCCCGAAGACGGTATGTATTTCTTCAACATGACAGATCTGAACTATAGAAATATCAAACCTGTAAACCAGTAAGCCTCGGTCGTTGCAACTATTGAATAACAGAGCACGCTTCGGTAGTTGCAATGGTCGAATCCGTTAAGGCTATGGCTGATGCAAAGGGCGAACAGTTGATCACGCCTCGGT
>CAYYHH010000013.1:0-6990 GCA_964471645.1 uncultured Oscillospiraceae bacterium | reverse complement strand
TGGTTGGACGTGATAAAAAAATCAAAGCAGGATCCAAGCGGTTCGAGAACAACAGGTTCAACCGGATGAAGCGAATGAGGGATTTTTGATGCATAAAACAGATATTATCAAAAAGCTTTTGTATGCGATAATAACCATTCTTATAGTGTTAGTTTTCAACTATCTATTATTTCGGGTGCTCCCGGGAGATCCGCTGGCGATGATGATGAGGAATCCGAAAGCAACGGAAGAGACGATTGAAAGCGTCAAGCGGTTATACGGGCTGGATCAGGAGTGGCATGTACAGTTTATTACATATTTTAAGAACATGCTCAAAGGTGATCTGGGGATGTCATTCGTATTTAAGGCTCCGGTTTCAAAGGTGGTGGCAGGGAGGATCCTGCCGACCCTGCTCCTTGTGGGCGTGTCGGAACTTCTTGCCGTTGTCATCGGCATAGGTATAGGAATAGTGGCCGCCTGGAAGCGGGGAACCAAGCTGGATGTGGGAACGTTGAGCTTATCTTTGATAACCTATTCCGTCCCTACATTTTGGCTCGGTATGATAATGTTGGTGATATTTTGCGTCAATTTACGGCTTTTTCCCACCAGCGGCATGTTTACCCCCGGGAAAAGCTTTGCCACCACCGGGGCCATGCTGTATGATCTTGCCCGACATTCGATTCTTCCCATATTGACCATGACATTGGTATTGATAGGCGAGTACGCCCTTACCATGAGGAATACGCTGGTAGATATTCTGTCCGAAGACTATATAGTTACCGCAAGGGCCAAGGGCTTCCGGGAAAAATATGTACTGCTTAAACACGCCTTGCCCAATGCCCTCCTTCCGATGATCACAATTGTGGCAATCAACATAGGCTTCGTCGTTGCGGGGGCAATTCAGATCGAGACAATATTTTCCTGGCCGGGGCTTGGAAGGCTCATGTATGAGGCCTTGGGTGCCAGAGATTATCCTCTGCTTCAGGGGATATTTCTGCTGGTAACTGTTTCGGTAGTATTCGCCAATTTATTGGCCGACATCACTTACTCATATATAGATCCAAGGGTTAAGAACTGAGGGAATTGACGCAATGAAATGGAGAATGAGAAAAAATAAAATAATCAAATTTTTCAGGGCTGTTGTGAAAAACAGGATGGCCCTGACAGGGGCGTTGATTCTGATAGCTTTTATCCTGATAGCAATTCTGGGTCCTGTTTTCATCCCGTTCTCGACGATGGATTTCGGAGAGGTGGAGGATATTCTCAACCCTCCGTCCCGGATACACCTGCTTGGAACCGATGATATGGGAAGGGATGTGCTGGCCAACCTCATTTCCGGAGCCAGGATATCCATGCTGATCGGAGGCTTAGCCACAGTTATTTCTATGGGAATAGGAACATTGATAGGAATTGCATCCGGCTACTTTGGCAAGGCTGTCGACAATGCGCTGATGCGATTTACCGATTTCTTTCTAGTCATTCCCTGGTTACCTTTGATGATGGTACTGGCGGCAATCCTGGGAACCAACCTCTGGAATATTATCTTTGTTATCGGGATTACCGGATGGGCGGGAACTGCCAGGGTAGTCAGATCGCAAACCCTTTCGGTTAAAGAGAGGCAGTATGTTGAAAGAGCGGTTTCCATCGGGGCAGGCAGCGGCCACATTATGGCAAGGCATATTTTGCCCAACGTCTTTCCGCTGGTTTTTGCGAATACGGTTCTGGTGGCGGCGGTAGCTATCGTGTCCGAAACTACGTTGAGCTTTCTGGGATTAGGGGATCCTTCTACCGCCAGCTGGGGCATGATGCTCCATTACGCCTTTGAAAGCGGTGCTACCAGTGCAGGGGCCTATTGGTATTATTTGCCTCCGGGAATTTGCGTCGTTCTTGTTGTGCTATCCTTTACGTTGTTGGGATATGCCTTTGATGAAATAATGAATCCTAAATTGAGAAAGAGGTAGCGGTAAATGTCGCTGTTAGAAGTAAAACGATTGAAAACCTATTTTGATACATCATCAGGTGTTTATAAAGCCGTCGACGGAGTGGATTTCAGCCTCGACCACGGCGAAGCCCTGGGTCTGGTGGGAGAATCAGGCTGCGGTAAGACTACCTGTGCGCTATCCATTGCAAGACTGCTGCCCAAAGAAGGCAGGGTGGCCGACGGGGAGATTTTTCTGGAAGGAATAGATGTCCTGAAACTTTCCGATGACGAAATGCGGAAAAGGCGATGGAAAGACGTGTCCATAATATTTCAGGGAGCCATGAACGCCCTGAATCCGGTAATGAGGGTAGGGGATCAGATAGCCGAAGCTATTGTTTTGCATGAAGGCATTAAAAAAGAAGAGGCATTGGACAGAGCGGCAGATTTATTTGAGCTGGTAGAGATGCCAAGGGATCGCATCATGAATTATCCGCACGAGTTCAGCGGCGGTATGAAGCAGAGGGCAATGATAGCCATGGCCCTTGCCTGCAACCCCAAAATAGTCATAGGCGATGAACCTACAACTGCGCTGGATGTGATGGTGCAGGCCCAGATATTAAATTTGTTGGAGAAGCTCAGGCGCGAACTCGACATGGGCTTGATTTTAATTACGCACGATCTGTCAATCTTAGGAGAAACCTGTGACAAAATAGCTGTGATGTACGGAGGTAAAATCGTAGAGATGGGGGATATCGAGGATGTTTTCGAGAATACGGCTCATCCCTATACCAAAAGGCTGATCTCTTGCTTTCCCGATATAGGAAAGGAAAAAGAGATTCCTGCAGGTATTGACGGCACACCGCCCAATATGTACGATCCACCAACAGGCTGCTATTTTCACCCCAGGTGTTATATGGCCACTGAAATTTGCAGAATACAGGAACCTGCCTCTGTAAAGATAGGCGAAAACCACATTTCCGCCTGCCATAGATACAGGGAGGTAATGAATGACAAATAAAACTTTATTTGAGGTCAATGATCTTAAAGTCCATTTCGAAATAAAAAAGGGGTTTGCGTCGGATGTTTTAGGGCGTGGGCAAAAAATATTGAAGGCAGTGGATGGGATCTCGCTTTCTATCGAAGAGGGTGAAATATTGTCTCTCGTGGGTGAAAGCGGATGCGGTAAGACTACTACCGGTAAGGCGATTCTCGGATTAGTGAAGCCGGCGGGAGGCAGCATACTCTATCGCGGTAAAGAGATAACGGATTTTGACAAAAAGACTGTCAGGCAATTTCGCAGAAAAGCTCAGATGATATACCAGGATCCTTATCAATCCATAAATCCACGCGAAACAGTCATGGATATTGTAGCCGAGCCCCTGGATGTAAATCACATGGTAAAATCGGAAAAGGAAAGGACAGATAAAGTCAATGAAGCCTTGGAGCATGCCGGATTGGTGCCCCCGGAAGATTATGTCTGCAGATACCCCCACGAACTCAGCGGCGGACAAAGGCAGAGGGTAGTTATTGCCGGTTCCATAATAATGAACCCCGATTTCATTGTGGCCGATGAACCGGTTTCAATGCTGGATGCGTCTATTCGCACGGGCATATTGAGCCTGATGATGGATCTTCGTGAAAAGGGCGGTCTTACATATCTGTTCATTACACACGACCTTTCACTGGCATGGTTGGTTTCCGACCGGATCGCAATAATGTACCTAGGAAAAATAATGGAAATAGGCGGGGCAGATGAAATCATCAAAAACGGTGTACATCCATATACGAGGGCATTGACCTCTGTTATGCCATTACCGGGGATCCGAAGAAAATCTCTGAGGCCCGTACTTGAAGGGGAGACCCCTAATCCGACAGATGACATATCCGGGTGCAAGTTCAACGGCAGATGCCCTGTTGTTAAACCTGTATGTTTAGAAAGATCTCCCGAACCGGTGGAAATCAGTCCGGGTCATTTTGCGGCCTGCCACTTTGCAAAGGAGATCACAGGATGATAAAAAGGGTCGGGGACAGCATCGCTGATGTGGATGCTATAAAGATTGCATCTGATATGATCAGGATCCCAAGCTACTCCTTTATGGATGACCAGGAATTGCTTGTTGCCGGATATATATATGAACTGTTCAAAAACGAAGGAATCGATGCGGAGATGGCAGAAGTGCTTCCGGGGCGCTGCAATGTCACGGCTAAGTTAAAGGGCAGGGGAGACGGGAAGTCGTTGATGTTCACAGGGCATCTGGATACCGTCCCTCAATACGACATGGAGGATGCGTTTTCAGGCAGCGTAAGGGATGGCCGGGTTTACGGCAGGGGTGCCTGCGACATGAAAGGTCCCCTCGCATCAATGATAGCCGCGATGATCGGCATTCACAGATCAGGGATTTCCCTCGGCGGGGATCTGATTTTTGCGGGTCTGATAGATGAAGAGGAAAAAGGCAAAGGGGTTGAACACCTGGTCAAATGCGGACCTGCAGCCGACGCCGCAATAACCGGAGAACCGACGAATATGCAGCCTGCCATCGGGCATAAAGGCCTGGAATGGATAAAGATCAAAGTTTTTGGTAAAAAGGTCCACGGGGGGAGAATGGATGAGGGCATCAACGCCATCGTCATGGCTTCCATATTGATCCGGAGCATATACGATGAATACGTGCCGGGCTTAAAGCAGCGGAAACATGAAATTTTGGGCAGCCCTACCATTAACATCGGAAAAATTCAAGGCGGAGACCAGCCAAGCACTGTACCGGGAAGTTGTTTTTTGGAAATCGACAGGCGCTGGATACCCGGAGAAAGCAAAGAGCAAGTATACAAAGAGCTGAATGATATTATAGAAGGTATAAAAAAAGACAACCCCGCTTTTCAGGCTGAAGTCTACGACATGTTTGGCCGCGACGAATTGCTTCCCCATATGCCTTTTTGCACAGACAAAGACGACTCATTACTGGGATCGGTGGAAAAGGCTGTAAAGAGAGCAGGGGGCGATTACAAAGGTGTGACTACCTTTCCCGCCTGGAGCGATGCCGGCATAATGGCATCCAATACCGATATGAAATGTATCGTGATGGGACCCGGCGACCTGGCCCTGGCTCATTCGGCTGAGGAGTCGATAGGAGTCGACGAGATAAAGAAAGCAGCGTTGATATATGGATATTTAGCTTGTGATTACTGCGGAGCAAAGAATGAAAAATGATGAAAAATTAGATTTATTTATCGGAAAATCGCGGGATAATATGGTCGATGCTATTATCGATCTAATAGGATTCCCAAGCATTAACGGCAGGAAGGAAGAAAATTCGGCCTGTCTGGAACACTTTTTAAATCTGGCCCGGACGATGAGCTTCAACACTATGGCAACAAGTGATTTCGATGTGGGCATAGTTGAAATGGGGCAGGGAAATGAAACTCTGGGAATTCTGGTCCATCTCGATGTTGTCGACATAGGCGATCCGGAAAAATGGACCAACGATCCTTTTGAAGGGGTCGAAAGGGATGGTTATATATGGGGACGGGGGTCGGTTGATGATAAAGGAGCGGCCGTCATGAGCCTTTATGCAATGGAGGCGGTCAAACGGCTGGGCTTGCCCTTTAACAGGAAGGTATGGCTTATAGTGGGTACCAGCGAAGAGGGGCAATGGACCGATATAGAGAATTTTAAAAAGGAATTTCCACCGCCCGACTTTGGATTTTCTCCCGACGGCGATTTCCCAATATTCAACGCCGAAAAGGGGTATGCGGATGTAGAACTGTTATTCTTCCGTGATGCAGGGAAAAGGATTAGTTTCCTGGGCAGCGGTGACAGCACCAACACAATTCCTTCAAAGGCGGAAATTGCATGGGACGACGGAAGGCGGATCAGCATCCAAGGTATATCTGCACACAGCTCTGCGCCGGAGCTGGGCGATAATGCTATCGTAAAGCTTTGCCAAGTATTGTCTGATAACGAACTGGGAAAAGGGACAGTTGCAACTCAGGAAAATATACCTGCGTCAATTATGTCCGGGGCAATTATACCCGGGGTAATTATATCCGGGGCAATTATACCAGAGGCAATTATATCCGGGGGGGCTGTAATGGATTTTGTTGATTTCACAAATGAATTCCTCAGCGGCGACGGTTACGGAGACAGGTTAAAAATCGATGACGGCGGGAATAATTACGGCGGGGAATATGTGGGAACTACAACGGCTGTGCCCACGGTGTTGTCGCTGGATGAAGAGGGGGTAAGGCTGATCATTAATATAAGGCACCGATTCGGTACTTCATTAAAGGAAATTTTGTCGGCTTTTGCCGCTCATAGCGATAAATATGGTTATCGGTTTTCCATCAAAGAATATTTAGATCCTATTTACGTCAGCAGTGAGCTGCCCTTTCTTAAAATCATGTGCCGGATCCACGAAGAGTTCAATGTTCCTTGCACCTTTAAAGTGGCTGCCGGGACGTCCTATGCAAAGGCGATGGACAACTTTGTTTCCTGGGGGCCTGTATTTGAGGGGGAGCCATCATGCGCTCATGCGGAGGACGAGAGGTTATCCGTATCCTCAATGCTGCTGGCAACTAAACTTTACGCTGGATTTATAAGCAGAATACTGTTGACGGAGGAGAGCAAATATGAATACATCCGGTATCGCAGAAGGAAATAAACTTACCAGCCTGGAAAAAGGACTGTATTTGCTTTCGCTGTTCGGCAAAGAGCCGTATAAGTTTACGGTGACGGATCTGGTGGATATGTCCGGGCTGAACAGAACCACGATTTATCGTACCCTCGCTACCCTGGAAGAGTTCGGAATGCTGATAAGGGATAACAAAAGCAAGGCCTACCGCATGGGCCCTATGACATACCACATGGGCAACATATACCTGATGAATGCAAATTATAAAGAAAGCATACTGACCATACTCGAAAAAATCGGGGAGGAATCGGCGGAGTCGGTGGGAATGGCCCACAGAGAGGGGAATAAGGTGGTTTCCATATTCTCTGTTGAAACCCATCAACCGGTCAAAGTCAACGATAAACCGGGGATGTTTTATCCTATGAACAAGGGATGCTATGGAAAATGCCTGATGGCTTATTA
>CAYYHH010000012.1:0-16092 GCA_964471645.1 uncultured Oscillospiraceae bacterium | reverse complement strand
CCATAAGGTTAATGCCTTCTTCGTTCAGGGATACGCCGGAGATGGATTCCCTGGCAGCAAAAAGGCCGTTTAATACATTTGCGGAGGTATCGTAATAGTTTTGATAGAGCTCCGCATCCAGTGCCACATCCCCGATGAGCCCGGAGAGATAAGTGTGGATACTGCCCTTGAAAATGATTCCGGAGCCCGGATTTTCCGCCTCTTTATAAAAAACTACATCCGAATCGATGGCCGATATCATCCTCAATATATTATCGTTATCGTCGGCGCCATACAGAGTTGCAGTTATAAAAGAAGCATCCTCCATCCATTTTTCTGATATCCGGATATTTCCGGCAGTGATGTCTCCGCCGCCGGAAGCGGAAAAAAGCGGTTTGGGATCTGCGAAATCTATTGTGTTTATATCATTGAGCAAGCGGGCAAAGTTCGACGCCAGTATGTCAATGGAATTTTTGTAATACAGCGTACCCCTGAATTCATTGATGCCGTCGCCGTTGATGAGATCAAGACAGCCCCGGATCGCACCTTCGGTAAAACAGCCGGTAATATCCGTGTTGCCGTGGGTTCCGAAGCTGCCGGCTATGCCGACAGATACAGTATTCCCTTCATCGCTGATGTATAAGGTATTGAAAAGGCCTCCGTCAACAAGGCTGACGGAGGTTCCGCCTGACCTGTCATATAGTGAAATGGTAAGGTGATCTACAACAATATTTTCCGAAATTCTTTGAGGGAGGGATGTGACCTTTATATTTGCCAGCTCCGAAAGCTGGTCTATCAGAAGGTTTCTCTTGTCAAGAAGTTCGTTGGGGGTATTCCCGTAGGTCTGCTCCTTTGCGATTTGTTCATTTAATTGGGCTATGCCCTTGACTCGTGTGTTGAAGTCATTTTCAATTACGACTCGTGACAGTTGAAAAATCTGCTGATCTCTGGCCTGTTCCACCCTATTGGAGTATACATTCATGATTTGCGTAACCTTTTGGGCGGCCGTCCTTACGATGTGAGAAATATCTGCGGCAGATGGGGTCCTAGCCAGCGTTTGCAATTGGTTGACAAAATTGTTGACCTCATTGAGCAACCCATCGGCGGAAGCCTCGTCAAATATGTCCTGAAGGTCATAGAGTCCTGCAAGTATCGTGTCAAGCTTGCCATTTTCTGAGGCCTGATCCCGAAATCGGGCATCTAAAAAAGGGTCCCTTATTTGGGTGATCTGAGAAATTTCGACGCCGAAACCCGGTGTTGCACCCGGAAGAGCATACTTCTGGGAATATCCTCCGCCGGAAATAGAATTTTGATCCACCCTTTGCCTCGTATAACCTTTTGTATCAACATTGGCGATATTGTTTCCGGTAACATCAATGTTTGCCTGGCTGACCGCCAAGGCTCTGCTTGCTGTTTGAAATGCCAAAAAGGTGGGTCTGGTGCTCATGGTAATCCCCCTGACTATACGATGGTTTCAAAGGCATTGCATTGGCCTGTACCGATTGTTGCGTTGCCTTGATATGTTTTGTTTCTAGCGGTTCCGCCGTGCTGGGCGATGGCCTTGTCAATACTGTAGAGTTGCGCCTGCAGCAGAACCTTGCATTTCCCTTTATAAAAAGAAACTTCATCTGTTACTTTCCCGAAGTGCCTGAGGAGAGAAAAAAATTGGGGTTGACGGTCCTGGGGCAATTCCCCGATCAACGAAGAGAGGTTTTTTGCCTTTGAGTTTAGCCCGGCAGTGTAATCAGCTATTTCTTTGTCGAAACACCTTGTCTGAAACAAGAGGGCTTGTTGTTTTTTCAGATTTTCGTCAAGAAGGGAAATATTTTTTTCGCCGATAGCCTTCAACTCTTCCTTAATAACGGGCAGGAGATCTTCATAAACCTTTACAATCCCGGATAGGTATTGATAAAAACTATCCAGTTCATGATTGAAGGCACATACTCCTGTGATCATAACGGGCTTCTCTTTCTTATAATCTTCACGTGTTTTCATTTCAGAATTTCTTCGGCTAATATATTTGCAGGCACATCATATTCGCCTTTTTCTATTGCGGCCTTCAGCGCCTGAATGCGATCATCGGATGTCCTGACGGAAACGTCGTACAAAATCGAAGACTTGGCTACCGAAATCCTTGAATCCTCAAAAGTTCCCGAATGGTTGCCTGATATTTCGGCTCTGTCAACTTTATTCTTCTGTACGTATTTATTGTTTTCGTCTTTGTCGATATTTTTCACGGGATCCGAAGTTGCTTCACGGGTCTGCCGGGGCTGTACAGCTTTATTTTTATTCACAAAAGATATTTCCATCTGCGTTTCCTCCTCGACTTTGGTCGGTGTGTGACAGGCAAAGAATGAGTAAATTCTTTTCTACAGCTTATATCGGCATATTAACACAGAACTTTAGTAAAATAATAATAAAATTTATTTCTTTATACATGGCATAATAATTGCAACACTATAAACAATAAAAATAATGAAGAAACTTAAAAATAATGGCAAATTTTGTTGCATTTTATTTTAGTTTGGTATATATTAAATCCATCGTTGAAATTTAATGATAATAGTTTACTATTGATTGATAGTAATAATTTCAATGGTTAATGTATAAAGGGCAAACTTGTCTAAAGGCAAGGGCGCAAAGCCACAGGGTCTAAAGTGTATGAGCCGCACTATGACAGCCTAGCTACTGCATAACTATTTATTGAATGCATAAGTGGGTTTTATTATACGCGGAATTCCTAACCATCTTTGCCTTGGGCGGAGGTGGATTTTTGTTTGGGGAGGTACGTATGATAGGTGAATCGACAGCATCGGCACTGGTTCAAAAAGCATTGGACGGCACATGGCAGCGTCAAAAAGTCATAGCAAATAACATAGCTAACCATGAGACACCCGGCTATAAAGCCGGCAAGGTCAGCTTTGAGCAATCGTTGATAAATCAGGTTAAACATCTTCAAGCCTCATCGGTATACAAGTCTGATACCGCACAAAACATTGAATCCATAAATAATTCTAAAATACTGATCCATACGGACCATTCAATTGCCGAGCGGGCAGACGGCAACAGCGTAAACCTGGAATCGGAAAATATTCAAATGGCAAAAACACAAATTCAATATCAATTTCTGACAAGAACTCTTACAGATTATTATTCAAGATTGCGATATGCGATAAGCGAAGGAAAGAGGTAAGCATGGATTTTTTAAGAGCTTTAAATATTTCGGGGTCGGGCCTGACGGCGCAGAAAGTCAGAATGGATATAATTGCACAAAACATTGCAAATGCCCAGGTGACCGGGACTGAAAAAGGTTCCCCGTATCGCAGGAAGGTCGCGGTGCTCAACAGCATTGAAAACCAAGGGGACTTCAGAAATTCCTTAGACAGGCTGATGAAGCGGAAGACCGGCGGGGTACAGGTCAAAACTATCGCAGAAGATCCGTCACCGTTTGTACCGGTATATGATCCCGCACATCCGGATGCCAACGAAGAGGGCTATGTAATGATGCCTAACGTAAATACCACGCAGGAAATGATAGATTTGTTAAGTGCAAGCCGGGCATATGAATCAAATGTAACCGTGTTTAACGCAATGAAAGCTATGACACTGAAGGCATTGGAAATAGGAAGGTAGAAGAGGGAAAAGCCATGACTATAGCGCCTGCTGGCCTGATTCAGAATACGAAAAACATAAGCCCGCTTAAAGGCCGGATCACTGAGACTATTGCTCCGCCGGACAGCGGAAGCAAACAGGATTTCAAGGATGCATTTTTAAGCCTGATCGAGAATACGGAAAATACCGAGGCGATCACCAGAGAGGATGCGTATAAGCTGTCTATTGGTGAAGCGGATGATTTACATACAATGATGATCAATTCTGCAAAAGCCGATATTGCTTTGCAGACTATGGTGCAAATCCGAAACAAGCTGCTTGAGGCGTATTCGGAAGTGATGAGGATAAACCTTTAAAGTATAAGTAACAGCATATGCGATCGGATATAACATTGCATAAGAGCTGTGCTATTATTTTGCCCACGGCAAGAAGTATTTGACTTAAATTGGTTATTGTGGAAGCAGATCCGATTATCGGTAAGCCTTTTATGGATGAAAATGAGCTGAAATGAATGAACAAATTTTAAAAACACTGTCCCCTTTAAAACTATTTTGGAACGAGGCTTCCAAAGTTGCCAAAAAGCTTATCATTCTCGGAGCATTTGCCATCATCATCGTTGCCCTGGGTTTTAGCATTCTTCTCAACGTAAAGGATTATGTGGTTATATATGACCGTTTAAGCTCTGCCGAAGCTTCGGAGATATTGGTGCAGCTTCAGCAGATGAATATCGATGTGAAGCTCGATGGTGCAGGATCGGTAATGGTGCCGAAAAAAGAGGAATCCAAGGTCAGGATGGCGCTTGCAACCGCAGGGTATCCCAGAAGCGGCCTTAGCTACTACATGATGGAGCAAGGCAGCGGCATGCTGGCAACAGACTATGAAAGGCAGCAATATGTCAATGTGCAGCTCCAGGAGAGAATAGCGGCCAGCATCAAGACCCTGGACGGGGTAAGGGATGCCATAGTCACCATAACAGTTCCTGATGAGAATGTTTTTTATTTGCAGGAAAAAGAGCCCCCCTCGGCCTCGGTGATAATTCACATGGAAAACGGCGGTATACTCGGAGAAAAGCAAGTAGCAGGTATCCGGAATCTGGTTGTCAAATCCGTTTCGGGACTAGCCAGCGAAAACGTCGCCATATCCGACAGCGGCGGTAACGATTTGACGGGAAATTCCGCCGGAGACAGTGAGGCCTTTTCCAAACTCAGCATAACAAGAAAAATTGAGGGTGACATCCAAAAAAAAATACTGTCGGTTTTGGAAGGACCTTACGGCAGAGATAAGCTTCGTATATCGGTAACGGCGGCTGTAGATACCGACGATTTGTTCAAAGAAGAAAAACTGTATACACCTTCGCCCGACGGCAACAACACCGGGGTTATCAATCAGGAGACCAAAAGTGAGGAAGCCTCGTCATCGACAGAATCAAGCGGAGGAATTGCGGGAACATCATCCAATTCAGAGATTCCGACTTATCCGGCAGGAGGGGCCGCAGGGGACAGTACTTTCAGCAGCACCAATGAAAGCACTACCTATTTGGTCAGCCAGGTCATATCTCAGTTTCAAAAAGACGGAGCCAAAATAGAATCGGTATCTATTGGCATAGCTATAGACAAAGCTGTGTTCGGCCCTGAGGAAAAAGAAAAGATTACCCGTCTGGTTGCATATGCGGTAGGTATAGAGCCTGAAAATATCGCCGTTGAGAACTTCGAGTTTTATTCTCCCGTTCAGGATATTCGGGTGCCCGATAAGGATCAAACAGACCATAAAAAAATTCTGATATATGCAAGTGCCGCGGGGGCAGCACTTTTAACGGTAATAATGGCTGCCGTTATACTTCTGAAAAAAAGGAGTAAGAGAACCCATGCCCTGCCTGGCGGATCGGCTGTGGACGGGGAAGCATTGGATGATCTGTTCGGGCGGGAAATAGTTCCGCAGATAACGCCGGTAAAAGACGCAAGAAAGGAACAGGTCAAAGACTTTGCCCTTACGAATCCGGAGATAGCGGCTCAGATGATACGTTCCTGGCTGAAAAATGATACAGAAACAGATCAATAGGATAAAGGTTGGTTTAAATGGAAAGATTGAGTCCGAGACAAAAAGCCGCACAAATCATTATTTCTTTAGGCACCGATGCCGCTTCGGGCATATATAAGCATCTGCAGGAAGAAGAAATAGAAAAGCTCACCTATGAGATCACCAGGCAGCAAACCATTTCTCCCGATGTGGCAGATGATGTAGTAGAAGAATTTTACGGTCTTTGCGTGGCACAAAAGGTTTATCTCGAAGGGGGCGTAGCCTATGCAAGGAACGTATTGGAAAAAGCTTTTGGCGTCCAGCAGGGATCCGCTTTGCTTGAAAGGGTGACAAAGACATTGAGGACGAAGGCCTTCGGATTTATTCGGAAGGCCGATTATAAGAATTTGATGAACATGATCGTCAACGAACATCCACAGACCATAGCCTTGATTCTCTCTTATGCCAGGGCAGATCAGGCATCGTCAATTATTGCCGAGCTGCCGGGTAATGTGCGGGTGGAGGTAGTGGAAAGAATAGCGAAAATGGACAGAACTTCCCCGGAAATAATTCGCCAGGTAGAGGCCATTTTAGAAAAAAAATTCGAATCTGTGTTGTCTGTAGACTTGCTGGAAGTAGGAGGGATCAACTATATAGCTGAAATAATGAATAAGATGGACAGAGGAACCGAGAAGTTCATCTTCGATGAACTTGGCAAAAAGGATGCAAAGCTTACGGACGAAATAAGAAAGCGAATGTTCATATTCGAGGACATTATTACATTGGATTCCATATCAATACAGAAATTTCTTAGGGAAGTGGACACTAAAGATATGGCGATTGCCCTTAAGGGATCCAACAAAGAGGTCACCGCAATTATATTCGAAAACATGTCTCAGCGCATGAGTGAAACCATTCGCAGCGAAATAGAATACTTGCACAATGTCAGGGTAAGGGATGTGGAAGATGCACAGCAAAAGATAGTGGCAATAATAAGAAGGCTGGAAGAAGAAGGGGAAATTGTAATTACCAAGGGTGGAAAGGATGATATTATTGTCTAGCATTGTAAAATCAGGATCATTTTGCGTTTATTCCAATAACGAGGAATTCGATAAAAGCAAAGAGTTCATATTGGAGCAAGCGCTGAGAAAATCACGGCATATCTATGATGAGGCCATAAAAAGGGCAAATGTTATAATCGAAAACGCCAAAGAAGAAGGAAATGCTATAAAAGCGGAAGCCGAACAACGGGGATATCGGGAAGGCTATGACAAAGGGATCATGGACGGGGCGGGGGAGGCAAGAAGATCATCGGAAGAAGGGCTGAAGGAAATCAAAGAACTTGCCGTTCTGTTGAAAAAGGAAAGCATCGACGCTGTTGAAAGGCAAAAACAAGGCATACTCGATATTGCCTTTGAGATTGCTAAAAAAATCATGAAACAGCATATTCAGACAGATGAAGATGCTGTCATGAAAATGCTGGAAGATATTCTGCATGAGCACGAATCCGGTGTGAAAATCTATCTGTCGGAGTACAGCAAGACCCTGAATGTAATCATGGATAAAGATATAGCTGGAAAAATAAGAAAAGGATCAAAAAATGTAAAGGTTGTCATAACGGAAAATGAAGATTTAATCATGGCGGAGACTGATAACGGAATGGTGGATATGAGCATACCCGTTCAACTCAGGCAGCTGCGTGAAGATCGGCTGTGCCAGACAATTCAATATACAGATACATACCGCTGCTATGGGAAAATCGATAAGGTCATCGGAATGATGATTGAATCCGCAGGCCCGGAATGTAAAGTGGGAGATTTATGCAATATTTACAACGAAAGCTTTGACAGCAGGATTCGTGCGGAAGTAGTGGGATTTCGGGGAAACAAGGTTTTATTGATGCCCTATGAGGAACCGGGGGGAATAGGCGCCGGAGCTTTAGTTGAGACTACCGGTTCTTTCCTCAAAATAGGTGTGTCGGATAATTTGATCGGCCGTGTTATCGACGCTACAGGCGAACCGATAGACGGAAAGGGACCGGTTTCCGACTGCCAATGGTATGAGGTGCAAAATGCCTGTGCCAACCCTTTGGAAAGACCCAGAATAACCGAGGTTCTGGAGTTCGGAATTAAGGCAATAGACGGACTTCTGACCATTGGCAAAGGTCAGAGAATGGGCATATTTGCCGGAAGTGGTGTTGGAAAAAGCACTTTGATGGGAATGATTGCCCGAAACGTAAAAGCTCAGGTAAACGTCATTGCACTTGTAGGAGAAAGAGGTCGGGAGGTTCGTGAATTCCTGGAAAAGGATTTAGGCGAAGAGGGTCTGGCCAGATCTGTGCTGGTAGTGGCCACATCAGATCAGCCACCTATGCAGCGCATGAAATGTGCGTTGGTCGCCACGACCATCGCTGAATTTTTTAAAGACAGCGGAAAGGATGTTCTCCTGATGATGGATTCCCTCACCAGATTTGCCATGGCCCAAAGAGAGATAGGTCTTGCTGCGGGGGAACCGCCGGTGGCGAGAGGTTACACCCCTTCAATCTATTCCGCACTGCCCAGGCTGCTTGAAAGAACCGGAAACTTTGAAGAGGGATCTATAACAGGGATTTATACAGTGTTGGTAGAAGGCGATGATGTGAATGAACCTATTTCCGACACAGTTCGCGGAATAATAGACGGCCATATTGTGCTGTCGAGAAATATTGCTATGCAGAATCATTATCCGGCTATCGATATTCCGGGCAGCGTAAGCAGGCTGATGAATGACATCGTACGGGGCGGGCAGATCGATGCGGCGGGAAGAATCAGAAATTTAATGTCGCTGTATTCGGCCAATTCGGATTTGATAAATATAGGGGCATACAAGAGCGGAAGCAATAAGATGCTGGATGAAGCAATTGAGAAAATGGATGGGATCAATAGATTTTTGCGGCAGAAGGTTGATGAAAAAATAGTATTCGATGAAACAGTTGAAAGAATGGGGGTGGTGATTGCATGAAGAGATTCCAATTCCATATGGAAAAACTGTTGTCCTATAAAAGCCGGATCCTTGACAGTGAAATCATGAACCTGGCGATTCTCAACAACATGTTGGACGAGGCAATTAAAACAAGGGAGTCATTGGAGAATGAAGAGGTCAGGCATAAGCTGGAATTCAGGAATAAAATAAGCGACAAGGCCTCACCCGTTGACTGCCGGATGTATGCGGCCTATGCAAAACATATTAAAGATCAGATAGAAATGTGCGCTGATGAAATAGAGAAAATCAGATACAGGGCAGAGAAACAGGCGGAAAAGGTAAAGAACTTAAAAGTGGAAACAAAATCATTGGAGACAATTAAGGACTCCAGATTTGCGGAGTATCAAAAAGAAAGCCTTAAAAAAGCAGAGATTTTCATTGATGAATTCATATCGGGAAGGGAAATTATAAATCAAAGATCACAACTGAAAGGGGGTGATCGGTAAACAGATAACTGCCGTAAAATCGACCTGAAAGGAGGTGAAAAAATGGTGACAGAAACAGGTATATACAGAATACTCACGGAGGCCGGGGGTTATATTGCCCCGAAGGTGAACAAGGAGTTGCCGACAGATTGCGGCGAATGCCCTTTTAAAATGCTGTTTTCCGACGAGCTAAGCAAGATGATTGCCGGGGAAGAATTTTTTTCTGAAGGGACAGAAAAGGAAGATGACGACAAAGCCGTCTGGGATCAGGGGGCGGCAATCTGCATTGGGCTCCCGACAAACCTCAATACAGTCGTCTCGGAAGCGGGCGGCGGCTTGCACAGAGCAGATATCGAAGGTGTGATGGCAACCGGTCGGACATACATCGTAGATGCTGATAGCATGCAGGAAAGAGACGGAGCTTTTGCAGGGGACAAAGTAGAAAAAAAGGTTATGCCCTTTGAAACTGCTGAAGCCCTTAGTGCCTTGGTAACTGCGGAGAATGTTAAAGATGCGCAGACTGTCGAGGCCTTGCCCCAGAGGTCGTATCGTATCGACGGAAGAATTGCAAACGGTGAAAAAAATGCAATTGCGGCGGAAAAAGATATGAATTCTGACAAGCAAGGAATTCAAATCGAACCGGATGCAGTACCCCCGGACACGTTGCAAGGTCAACCGTCAACAATGAATATCGCTGATTTGGGAGAAATCACATACGAGACAGCGGAAAGGGTTGAGCCTTACAGCCAGATCGGCAGAGAAATACAATTCCGGCTGGATAAGAAAGGGCCGATGGAATTTACGATGCAGCTTGAACCAAAAAATCTGGGAGAGATCGATATTAAGCTGAAAATCAAGGATGGCAAGCTGATGATTGATATTATGGCAGCCAGAGCAAAAACCCAGGCGCTTTTATCGGGGCAGGTTGATAAATTGATAATGAGCCTGGGACTCCGGAATGTTTTGGTAGAAAGAATTCAAATTGATAAACCGGCTGATTTCAGGCATAAAGAAAGCCAGGGACAGGGGTTTGTCATGAATGGGGAAACAGACCTTTCCCATGGGAAGCAGCAGGACCGGCTGAGTCAGCAGTGGAGCAGCAGGCAGAATTCGTCCGGAGCCCGGAATTGGGAATATGGAATCGATGCAAGCTTTTCAGCAGGTGCAGTGTACGGTGCCGCGGACAAAACAGGATTTGTGAAAATGGATTATATCATTTAGAAAGGAGGAAGGCAGATGGCAATCGACGGTATTTATACATATCAGCAAACGACCGGGGGGCCGGGAGTCTCGATCAGGGGAAACGGCCTGGGGATGGATGATTTTTTTAAACTCATGGTCGCTCAGTTATCTAATCAGGATATGTTCAATACGGTGGACGATACGCAATTCATCACTCAGATGGCGCAGTTTTCAATGCTGCAGGCGGTCAACGATCTCAGTCGGGCCTCGGCAACATCATATAGCGTAAGCCTTATCGGCAAAGAAGCTACCGTGGCCCAGGTCGAATCAGAGGGGGGCCTGCAAGTGCATACGGGCATCGTTGACAGCGTGATATTCTATAACGGTTCGCCCCAAATAATTATCGATGGGCAGAAATACGAATTGAGCAATATCATGGAAGTTAAAGAGCCTGATATAATCATTCCCAAAAATGATTTTATCGAAGACACCGAAGGCAAAGAACCTTCGCAGGAAGGTAACGAGCCGGGCGTTCCCGGAGAGGAAGGCTGATTATGGTCAACAAAATAGGCAATTACAACCTTACGGATGCGATCATAAGGCAAGCGGAGAATATCAAGGCCGGAGAAAGGTCAGTTCCTGAAAAGGGACAAGCCGGAGGCGACACCTTCCGAAAAGTTCTGGATAGACAAATATCCTTTTCCAAGCACGCAAACTTAAGAAAAGAAGAAAGGAACATAGTAATCGGAAGGGCAGAGATGGACAAATTGGAGGATGCGCTGGGTAAAGCGGAAAAGAAGGGTATAAAGGACGCCTTGATAGTAATGAAGGATTCGGCTTTTATCGTCAGCGCCAAAAACAAAACCGTAATAACGGTAATGGACAAAAGCGAAATGAACAACAACGTATTTACAAATATTGACGGTGCCATATTTATTTAGCCGGACCTTTAAAGGAGGCTTCAGGATCCCGAAGGACAGACGGATCCATCACAGGCACAGAAAGGAACAAAAATGTTAGGATCAATGTATTCTGCGGTCACCGGACTTGCGGCGCATCAGACAAAGATGAATGTAATCGGCAATAATATCGCCAACGTTAATACCTACGGCTTTAAAGCAAGCAGGGTAACATTTTCAGATGTGTTTTATCAGACTATAAACGGAGCTTCGGGACCCACGGCAAATTCAGGGGGTATCAATCCCACTCAGCTGGGCTACGGAGCCAAGGTGAAATCTATCGACGTGATCAATACCAGGGCGGGGAGCGCGACTACGGACAGGCCTCTGGATGTGTACATAAACGGAGACGGCTACCTGCCGGTCAAGGATGGCAACGGTATCATCAAGTATACGAGGGTAGGGGTTTTAGGCTTTGACGAGTCCGGCAATCTGGTGGACAGCTCGGGCAATATGGTGCTGGGCATTCCTATTGACACGGCAACAAAAAAGGCGAAGCTGGGTGCTGACGGTACAGTGAATGTTCAGGATCTCGTACCCATTCGTGTCGCCCCTGAGGATTTGAATAAATATACAGGGATTGCCATAGGAAACAACGGCGAAATCACGGCAATCAAAGAGGGCGATCCTATCTTGGTGCCTGCCGCAAATACACCCTGGCTTGTCAATGGAGATCTTGTACCGGCGTCCCTTTACAGCGGCGGAGTTACAATGACAGCTGTAAGAAGCGATTCCGTCAGCTTTTTGCCCGGTGTATATGAGGGAGGGGAGCCCATAGCCGCCGCGGCAGTTCAAATAAGCCACAATGCGAATATTAACGGCGCCCTGAAGGTCAGCTATGACCAGGTTTCGGATGAATATACTCTGACTTATAAAAGAATCGGGGATTCTGCCGATAATATAGTTACGGCTTCGTCAGATCCTGTGACAAATACTGTTACCTTTAATTTGGATCCGGAAGATCCGGATAAAACCGTTACCATTTCCGTGGGTGGAGACAAGGCAACAGATATTGTGCCGGTTCCCGGAGAACCTTCCATAACCATCGGTCATGCTGTGGCATCCGCCGTGACGATTACCGGAGCAACCTATGATAAATCCGGTGCTGAAGTGCGTTTTACCGCCACATGGGAGGCAGGGGCTTCGGACAACACAAAAGTAAAATTGGGTGACATGACTCTCACCATAGACCCGGCAAAGTTTGGCTCTCTTTCCGAAAATGCGCTGAATAAGACCCCTGTAGGTACGGTTGGGCCCGGTTCAGGAGAGCCTGTCAGGATTGCCAATATTGCAACTGTAGGATTTTTAAACAGCGACGGGCTTTCTCAAACAGGTGAGGGGTATTTTATAGAAACCGTAAACTCGGGTAAACCTGTGGGAACGATTCCCGGAAGTAACGGTACCGGAACATTGAGGGCAGGCGCCCTTGAAATGTCAAATGTAGACCTGTCGAGAGAATTTACGGAAATGATTATAGCACAAAGGGGGTTTCAGGCTAATACCCGAATGATAACCGTATCCGATGAAATGCTCTCCGAACTGGTCAATATGAAAAGGTAACATCAGCAGCATCAATTGGTGAAAGGGGGCCGTTATGATAACTCTGACCAGGCTGAATAAAGCGGGAGATGAGAAATATACGCTGAACAGCGATTTGATTGAAACCATAGAGGAAAGGCCTGATACAATAATCAGACTTGTCAACGGAAAACATTTTGTTGTGGCCGAAAGCGCCTCGGAGGTTATATCAAAAGTTATAGACTATAAAAGATCCATCCACGGCTTTTATAGGTAGGGGTCTGTGAAAAACGAGACCCCGGCGACTCTAAGGAGCATCATATGGTTGAGATTAGTACGATAATAGGGTATGTGGCAGTTGTGGGGGCAATGGTATTCGGAATATCCTTTGTGGACGGAGCATTGGATTTCACAATGCTGAAGAACTTCATTGATTTTCCCAGTATATTCATCACCGTGGGAGGAACGTGTTTTGCGCTGTTAGCTTCGTTTCCTTTTGAATCTTTCAGGCGGGTTCCTTCACATTTTAAACATGTGCTCAGCAAGGACAAAAAAGATCCCTATGAATACATAGAAATAATCACTGAGTTGTCCAAAGAGGCAAGAAAAAAAGGATTGCTGGCGCTGGAGGACAAGGCGATGGCCTTTGAAGATGAATTTTTAAAGGAAAGCGTGCTGCTGATAGTAGATGCCATCGAACCGGACAAACTCAGAATCTGGTTTAATCAAAAGCTGAGTGTTATCAGAGAGCGCAACGGAGCCGAAAGGAATATCTACGAAAGAGGGGCTGCCTTCGGCCCCGCTTTCGGGATGATCGGAACACTGATAGGGCTGGTCAACATGCTGAAGTCTATGAACCTTGACGACGGACCGGAGATGCTGGGGCTGAATATGTCGGTGGCATTGATAACAACTTTTTATGGGGCGCTGCTGGCAAATGCTTTTTTTATACCGATGTCAAACAAATTAGAAATAGCCCAGGAAAAGGAAATGCTATATAAAGAAATAATTGTAGAAGGAGTTATTTCAATAAAGGAAGGGGAAAACCCAAAGTACATTCAGGAAAAACTGTTGAACTTTCTGGAAGAAAAACGGCTCAGACAAAAGGGTGAAGGCACCGGCGATAAACCTGAGAAAGTCAGAAGACGCGTAAAGAATAAGCAAGAATAAGCCCGATAGACTATAAAAGCATTCAGGATGATATAAAAGGAAAATGCAATGGCGAAAATACCTGAAAAAAAACCGATAAATATTGATGCCTGGCTTAATACATATGCTGATATGATCACTTTAATATTGGTTTTTTTCATACTTCTGTTTTCCATGTCATCTATCGATAAAGAAAAATACAGGATGCTTGTCAAGGCTTTCACTGCCGATCCCGCAACCATTGAGCAGCTCATGACGGAATCAGAGGATAACAAAGAAGAGGGGTTCACTGCCAATGGTGAGGAGGCAGATGATATAGAAATAGATGATATCGAGGATTTGGATGAGTTGTATTTCTACCTGAGAAACTACGTAAAAGAGAATCAGCTGGAAGCATCGGTTCAGGTAGAAAAGAACGAAAATATAGTATACGTAAGATTTATGTCCAATTTATTCTTTGAGCCGGACAGGGCGGTGCTGAAGGAAGGCGGTAAAGCCATACTTGACCATGTGGGAGGCGCACTGGCGCGGGCGGAGGAGATAGCCAGGTTTATACGGATCGATGGGCATACGGCAGAGGCAAGCCGCGGCAATGACACAGTGAACAACAGGGATCTGTCAACGGAGCGGGCTAACATTGTTCTGAAGTACCTGGAGGCGCATTATATTTCAGATCCGTCAAAGCTGTTTGCAGTCGGATATGGATTGCACAGACCCATTGCACCCAACGATTCTGAGGAAAATCGTGCAAAAAATCGACGGGTGGAAATACTGGTGGGGAAAATGGACCCGCTGCAGGACGAGTTGGATAAAATATACAGCATAGGTAATTAGGAGAAAAAGAAATGGCAGAGATCCTGTCGCAAAATCAGATCGATATCCTTCTGAACAGCCTTGCCGGCGGTTCGCCGGAGGCGGAGATAACCGTCCCGGAAGGAGGAAAGAAAGTTAAGGAATACGATTTCAGAAGCCCGAAACACTTTACCAGGGAACAGCTGAGATTTTTATTCAGCATACATGAAAACTATGCCCGGATTTTATCTTCTTATGCTACGGGTATTCTGCAGACATACTGTTTTGTTGAGATCGTCGAAATTGAGGAGCAACAGTATTATGAATTCAATAACGCGCTGCCCGATTCAGTCCTCATGGGTCTTGTAGATCTTGCGGTAAAGGATACGGACGAAGACGAAGAACTTATTTTAATGGACTTATCTAAAGAAATCGGGTTTTGCGCAATTGACAGGCTTCTCGGGGGGGCAGGGGTTCCCCTTTCCGGCGACAGAGAATACTCGGAAATTGAAATCGGCCTTCTTGAACACATCATGAAAGGCATGGTCAACCTGATGAAGAATGCCTGGTTCGATCAATTAGAGATGTCACCTGTATTAATGAAATTGGAAACCAATTCTAGGATACTTCAGGGAATAGGCGCCGATGAAAATGTAGTCATAATCGTTATGAATTTCATGATAAATGAAACCCAGGGCAAGCTGAACATTTGTATTCCCGCCGTCACGGCAGAAATGCTGCTGAATAAAAAAGAATCTGCCAACAGAAAAACAAGGAAGAGCGATCAACTTTCCGAGTCCCGGAGGAGGTCGGATATAATATGTGAGGTCAGCAAATCCGATTTGGAAATCACCGGGGTTTTAGGGCACACTCAGATTTTGCTCAGAGAATTAATGGATTTGGAGGCAGGAGATATTATAAAGCTTAATAAGCCCGTGGGGGCGATGATAGATCTGATTATAGAAGATACGACCTGGTTCAAGGGAGATGTGGGAATTTATAACAAAAAGAAAGCAGGCATAATAAGAGAATTAAAACAATGGAGGAGTGAATCTCTATGAAAAACAACGGAAATGACCAAATCAATCTGTCGAAAATGGAGGAGGATATAATCGGGGAAGTAATGAATATCAGCATGGGATCCGCAGCGACAGCCATGTCTGCCATTCTTGACAGAAAGGTCAGCATTACTGCTCCGAAGCTCGAGATTTCTAAACTTGATGAATTTGAATTTTCACATCTGGAGCCTGTACTGGGAGTGTTGATCAAATACATAGAGGGAATCGGAGGCTTTAATATGCTCCTGCTGAAGGAAGAGGATTTAAAAAAAATTCTCTCTCACCTGCTGGGTATAGACGAAGAGGAAATCACGGAATTTGATGAAATCAGCAAAAGCGCTATATGCGAAATAATGAATCAAATGATGGGATCCGCCGCCG
>CAYYHH010000011.1:8054-16500 GCA_964471645.1 uncultured Oscillospiraceae bacterium | reverse complement strand
CTGAATCTCTTCTGATTTCTTTAGAATACCCTCTGATTTTTCTGAATTTCTTCTGGTTTATTCGAATTCCCTGTGACCTTCTCTGATTCTTCGAATTTTCCCTATTTGTTTCCGGTTCTCTCTAATTCGTTAAGTATATCCTCAATTTGCCTATAAAGGTTTTGTTTATCGCAGCAATTGTCCAGGATCACATCGGATCTTCGTATTTTTTCATCCCGCGTCATCTGATATCCCATCCTTTTGATCACATCCTCCTTTTTACTGCCGTCTCTCTCCATTACTCTCCGGATCCTGACTTCATCGCCGGCGTCTACAAGCCAAACAAGATCTACATATCGATCCATACCGGACTCGAACAGCAATGGCACATCCAGGAATACAAGTGGGTGACCCTCAATCGATCTTGCACGTTCAAGCAGGATCTCTATAACCTTACCATGCATTATCGTATCCATCAGCGACTTTTTGGCAGGATCAGAAAAGGCGATTTCGGCCAGCTTGCCTCTATTTAGGCTTCCGCCGGGATCGAGTATCGATCCGCCGAATGTCCCGGCGAGCAAATCCAAAGTTTCAGTACCGGGTTCCACGATTTCCCTGGCAACTAAATCGGCATCTAACACAGGATATCCTTTGGATTTTAAGTAATCGGAAACTGTAGATTTCCCGGCACCTATCCCTCCGGTAAGTCCTATCAGCGTCATATTCAACTCCGTTCTCATTCAAGCACGTATCCAGTTTCATCATTGTCAAATTCAGCGGATATTGGCATCTCAATTTTGACCTTTTCTATGTTATTTAAGCTCGTACCAGTTTTTACCGGTGTTCAATTCAACAGTTAGCGGCACTTTCAATTTCATGGCAT
Organism: uncultured Oscillospiraceae bacterium; assembly: GCA_964471645.1. Lineage (GTDB taxonomy): Bacteria > Bacillota > Clostridia > Peptostreptococcales > Anaerovoracaceae > UBA1426. The sequence goes on along the minus strand of CAYYHH010000011.1, from coordinate 15,638 downwards.
TCTCCATATTGTCCCTCAATATGGTTTTTATCTTTTCGGCCTCCGTCAAATGGGCCTGTATTATAAGTTCATCGTGGACCTGAAGTATCAACCTTGATTTCAGTCCTTCATTCATCAGCTTCTGATGGCATTTTATCATGGCAATTTTTATGATGTCCGCGGCCGACCCCTGAATCGGACTGTTCATGGCGAGCCTTTCGGCCGCCTGCCTTTGCATATAATTCCCCGCATTGATATCGGGTATGGGCCGTTTTCTGTCCATTATGGTGGAAACGTAACCGTTCAATCTGCACTCCGCAACCTGACGATCCATAAACTCTTTAACTTTTTCATGTTTCCTGAAATATTCTTCTATATATTTTTCAGCCGTTTTCCTCGTAATATTCAGCTCTGTGGACAACCCAAAGCCGCTCATGCCGTAAATAACACCAAAATTCACCGCCTTGGCATTGCTCCTTTGAATAGATGTAACCTCCGTTTCAGGTACCCCAAAAACCCTGGACGCCGTTGCGCGATGGATGTCATATCCCTCGCTGAAAGCCTCTATCAAGGCCGGATCCTCCGACAGATGTGCAAGAACTCTGAGCTCGATTTGCGAATAGTCTGCCCCGATAAAGATCCATTCTTCGCTTTCCGGGATAAATACCTTCCTCAGCTGTCTGCCGATCTCCTGTTTTATAGGAATATTCTGCAGGTTGGGCTCGGTGCAGCTTATGCGACCGGTAGCCGCTACAGTCTGTTGGAAATGGGCATGTATTTTGCCGTCCTTGTGAAGCAAGGGCAGCAATCCCTCCACATATGTCCCGTTCAGCTTGGTAAGCGTCCGATATTCCAAAACCTCTTCTATTATTTCGTGCTCTCCCCTTAAGCGTTCCAATACCTCGGCATTGGTTGAATAGCCTGTCTTGGTTTTTTTGCCGGCGGGCAGACCCAGCTTATCGAACAGAACATCTCCCAGTTGCTTAGGGGAATTGATATTGAATTCCTGCCCGGCCATGTCCAATATTTTCACAGAAACCGTATTTATCTGCTTTTTCAGTGCGTTGCCCGCTTTTACGAGTTCTTCCCTGTCTACGGCGATCCCCTGCGCTTCAGTGTGGGCCAATGCGCCTATCAACGGCAATTCAATCTCCTCAAATACAGTAAGTAATCCCTCTTCTTTGAGGGCCTCATACTGCAGAGCCCGCAATTTAAACAGATCCGCACACCACCGGAGAGCATACTCCGAATGATCGTCATCTGCTTTGCCGGAGATCTCCCGCTCCAAAAACCCTAATTGTTCCTCCCTGTTGTCAAGTTGCTTTGAGTCCCGGTTTTCAAGTTGCTTTGAGTCCGCCGGATCCGGTTCCTTCGTCTCCGCAACGCTGTCGATATCCCGGTGAAAATACTCCAGGATCAGGGTCGAAAAATCATAGCTGCTTCTCCCCGGCTGCAACAGGTATTGAGCAATTTCCGTATCAAAATCGGTTTCGGGGTTCCAATCCCATAAACCTTGATTAATAAGGGCGTAATAGTCATCCTTGACACAATGACCCAGGAACCTGAGTTTCGTGTCTGAAATCAGGGATTTAAGGCCTTCGACAAGGTTTGGCAAGGAACAGTCTATATAAAAGCAATATTTGGGCGTGGATATGGCCACCGCGTCCAGAATCGGGATGTCTATATGGTTGTTGTCGCTGAACACCTTTATGGCTGCCGTCTTCACTCCTCTGAGTTTTTTCTTCATCGCGGAAAGGTCGTCACTGCTTTTTACAATTGATAAAACCGGCGAAAACTCCGCATCCAGATCGGCTTTCTGAAGCCGGTCGGAATCCGATTCTTTTTTCTTTTCTCCCGGTATCTGCATTTTTCTGAGGAAACTGTTGAACTCCAATTTTTTATACATTTCGATCAGCGAGCTGTAATCGGGTTCCTCCTCGATGTATTCTTCAATATTGACCTCTATCGGAACGTCGGTATTGATTTCGGCCAGACGGCGGCTCAATAGGGCAAGCTGCGCATTATCCCCGACCTTTTGCCGCAGCCTGACATTGGATATGCTCTCAATATTCTCGATAAGACCGACTACGCTTCCGTATTCCAATATTAATTTTTGGGCTGTTTTCTCTCCAACCCCCGGTATTCCGGGTATATTGTCGGAAGCATCGCCCATCAAACCTTTGAAATCAATGAACTGCTCCGGGGTAAACCCGTACTTTTCCACCATTGCATCGTAGTCATAAATCTCAAATTCAGAAATCCCTTTACGGGTTATTATCACCTTGGTCAAATGAGATGCCAATTGAAGCGCGTCCTTGTCACCTGTGATGATCAAAGGTTCATAGTTCTCCGATTCCGCTTTTTTCGCTACCGTGCCTATTATGTCATCGGCCTCGAATCCATCGATCTCCAGGATTTTGATTTTCATGGAATCCAGAACATCCTTCAGCAATGGCAGTTGCATTGCCAACTCCGGGGGCATCTTCTTTCTCTGGGCTTTGTATTCCGCATATTCTTCGTGTCGAAAAGTGGGTGCCTTTCTGTCGAAGGCTACAACCATATAACCGGGGGCATAATCGTTGCGTATCTTCTGTAAAATATTAAGAAAACCGTACACCGCTTGTGTGTACAGTCCTTCTTTTGTTATCATAGGCCTTTGAATGGCATAATAAGCCCGATTGATCAGACTGTTGCCGTCAATCACCACCAGCGTCCTGTTCTTCTTGCTGTTGTTCATGTATTTCTCCTTGTACTCCTATAAAAAACATCGGTGAATCGATTTCCCGGCCTTCCGGATCCGAAATGATCAGAACTGTAAACAAATGTTCCCCCGTTACCGGATCCCGCTCACAAGATGTGTATTCAAATTCGTAGCCTTCTAAATATTCGTCTATAAGCTTGCGATAGTTCAAGTATCCATTTGCGGCCTCCGGATATTTTCCACCTTCCCTGCACAGAGTGTCCGGCGCGGCTGACTGAACATATATGCTTTCGTCCTGTTTGTTTAAATCATCTGATTTTCCCAGAGCCCCATATTTTTCGGATGGGTTCCTCATAGCCGGAGCATCGTCATTTGCTAACTGTACATCCGTGTCCGTCCCTGCATCGAAGGTTCCATTTCCAATATTTTCCTCATATTCCGCCTCGTCCTCCGATCCCGAACCCGAACCAGATCGATTCATTGACGCCATTTCGGGCGACCCTTCCATTGAATCGTACATGGATGATCCCCCTATCCCATTATTATACACGGCAACCGATGCAAAAACAACAACAAAACAGACCGCAACGGCCGCAATTGCCTTAATGTTCCACCTTCTGACATTCCATGCTCCCTTTGACTTTTCTTCCCGGATCCTCTTCCCTTCTTCCTTCAGAGCGAGGCTGAGTCTATTTTGGAATTCGGGCGGTATCTCCGCCGCCGGAATATCACGGAGCGTCGCCAGCAATTTTTCCATGTCTTCATCAAGGTCTGTTTCTATATCGTTATATTCTGAAACCGAAGTTTCCGGCCTCACTGTCCTTCCCATGCGGCGCCCTCCTTTCCACCTCTTATTTCTCATATGTATTAGACGCATAGCTCATCATATTGTTCCATGATCTTCTGCTTCAGTTTCGATCTGGCACGGTTTATCCTCGATTTGACGGTACCCATTGAACAATCGAGCATTATGCTTATCTCTTCGTAGGTAAACCCCTGGATATCCCTCAGAATGATTATTTCCTTTTGTTCGCGGGAAATTGCATCCAGGCAATCTATCACATAAGAAGCTGTCAGTTTTGAATCCAGGACCTCAGAAGGTGTCGGTGAAGTGTCCGGTACATCTATAGGCGTTTCTCCGTTATCATCGGAATAGTACAAGCTCAAATTGTTTTTCTGATTTCTGTTTTTTCTCAGAAAATCGTTGCATGTATTTACAACAATGCGATAAACCCAGGTGTCGAATTTGCAGTCACCTTTGAATTTCTCCAAATGTCGGAATACCTTGATCAGGCTCTCCTGCAGAACATCCATCGCATCTTCTTCGTCCCTGAGATATCTCAGGGCTGTATTGTAAGCCTTTGTTTTACAGTTGTTTATAAGCAGCTCAAAACTAGCCTCATCTCCCGATTTGGCCTTCTCGATCAGGGCTTGCTCATTGTAAACATCGGCCATACATGTAACCCTTTCCTCTTCAGCTAAATGTGCTATACTAAATAAGAATTATAACATAATAAAAAAACGGAGGCAATTATGTTCACCACCCCTTTGCTCGACTATCATTCACATACAAACTTTTCTACCGACGGTCACTCTTCCATGGATCAAATGGTAAAGGCAGCTATTGATGCAGGGATATCCCAAATAGCAGTCACTGATCACTTTGACCCGGATTATCCCGATGACTGGTGGGGAAAAGGTTTTTCTTTGCCGGATTATAACAGAGATCAGGAATCAATTGCCGATAAATATAAAAACCAAATACAATTAATCAAAGGCCTGGAAGTGGGGATTCAACACGGTGACACTTTGGAAAAATGCAGGGAGGCTGTAAAGGGATTTGCTTATGATTTTATCATCGGATCATTTCACTGCGCAGAGGGATTTGAGCTGGCCTGCGGGGGTTTTTTCGATAACAGGACGGTGGAAGAAGCAACAAAAGCCTTTTATAAGTATAATCTGGACTGTCTTTCCATCTATAAAGATTATGATGTGCTTGGACATATCAACGTAATTGATCGCTATGGCGAATATATACCCTCCTACGATGATTTGTGGGATATTATTACCGAAATACTGAAGCTGGTCATCTATGACGGCAAAGGAATTGAAATCAACACTTCTTCCTTCCGATACGGTATGGGTGATTACACTACCCCTTCACACGAAATACTGAAGCTCTATCATGATCTGGGCGGTGAAATAATTACTGTCGGATCTGACGCCCATTCGGCGAAAGATGTCGGTTACGGCATTGAATGGGCTTATGAAAAAATGAAAAGCGTCGGCTTTAAGTATGTTTCAACTTATAGCCAACGCAAACCATCTTTTATTACCCTGAGGTAGTTGCAGTTCTTTATAAGAAATCTTTTGCCGCTTTTAGTCCGTAGGCCGGTTCCGCCGTCAAAGCCGCCCTGGTAATGGCCTTGGCCATTACTTCAGCCGCAAGGGCGCCTACAGCATCCGGCATGACCTCCACCTCGCCAGTGGCAAGAACAAATATCGTATCACCGTCTGCCATTGTATGGACAGGCCGGATTGCACGGGCAAATCCGTTATGTGCAATGGAAGCCACCTTATTTGCTTGAGGTTTAGTGAGCTTCGCATTGGTGACTATGCAGCCTATGGTCGTATTTCCGCTGAATACATTCCTGTTTTTGTCGTATTCCTCGTACATTGTGTTTTCAGTATTGTAAATCGCCGTTTTTTCCTTATTTAAAATCCCCGCAATCCGTTTGCCGGTATCTGTGTCGAGGACATCGCCAAGGGCATTGACCGCAACTATGGCCCCCATAATCCAATCGCCTATCTGCACTGCATAGGTACCGAGTCCGCTCTTCATCATGTAATCCATACCCAGAAATTTGCCGACGGTAGCGCCCGTTCCCGCACCTGCATTTCCTTCCGCAGGTTTATCGCTCGATGCATTTAAGCACGCCTCATATCCCATAGCCTTGTCCGGCCTGCATCCGGGATCCCCTACCACCAGATCGAAAAGCGCGGCTCCGCATACAATGGGTACCACAGCGACTCCCACATCAAAGCCCTTGCCCTTTTCCTCCAGATATTGCATTGCGCCCGATCCCGCATCAAGCCCGTAGGCACTGCCGCCTGACAGCATGATCGCATGAACCTGTTCCACCATATTGACAGATTTCAAAAGCTCCGTTTCTCTTGAGGCGGGTCCGCCTCCCCGGACATCAACACCGGCAAAAGCACCGTCTTCACACAGGATCACCGTACAGCCGGTACCGCCCTCGATATTTTGGGCATGCCCGATCCTGATCCCGTTAATATCCGTAATTTTTACTTCCTTCATTGTATTCCTCCCGCCGATGATACCATGAATAAGCCACGGGCTTTGGATCCCGTGGCATAGTTGATAATTCGATTTCGGTTAAAGTGTCTTCATTATTTGTATAGCCTGAATCAAAGCAATTATAACGCCGACAACCGCTTCTCCTCCCAAAAGACCTGCTGCGATTATCTGTCCGTTGCCGCCCTTCTCGAAATTCGGCGCCGCTTTCATCGTTATGAATCTCAAAGCACCGCCTACGAAGGCTGTCATCGAAAGATAGAAGGGCAGATAAACTCCGAGCCCCAAGGTCATAACGGGGAAGTTCACTATGTAAAGTACCACTGCCGCTGCCAGACCTATGAGGAAGGCAGGCATGTGAGATATTCCGCCTACCATTGCAGCTACCGCGCTGGCCTGGGGTGCCGGGAACATATCCGGATTGCCAAAGGCAGACGGTCCGTAAGCCTTTAAAATTATCAGAAGTACAATGACCGATACAAAAGCGCCGATTATTCCTCCGATAACCTCGCCGAGCCACTGGGCCTTCGGATTGGATTTTAAAATATAGCCGGCTTTGAAGTCGTTCATTACATCCCCCACCAGTCCGCAGGCAACAGCTACGATAGCCGCCACGAAGAAAGCCTCGGTCTGGCCGATGCTGGATACCGCCTTGGTTGCAATCAGGACGATTATCCCGAATATCTCCATAGGATTGATGCCCGACTGACCGACGCACTGGGCAGACATGGCGGTTGCCAGCCATACGCCGATTATAGTGCATATGGAGGCGACAACTCCCATCTTTGCCATAAACGTGAAGATAAATGCCAATAAAACCATGGCAATGGGCGCCCATCTCAAAGGAATCACACCGCCGCCGACACCCTTTTTGCTGAACATAGGACCAAAGATTTCCTTTGCTTTAGGCAGTATGCCTTTGACAATAATGCCTATCCCGGTGCCGACCATGAGGCCGATACCAAGAGAAGCCTTGATGCTGGCTGCCGTAGCCGCATCCCATATCCCGGCCATTTGACCTCCGATGAGGATGCCAAAATCTCCTATGACGGCCCCAAGAAACCATACCCCTATAAAGACCGGACCGATGATATAACCTACTGCCACCAACATAAGCGAAAGCCACATGCCGCCCAGAGAGCCGTAATTCATCATTTTTTTGAACCATACGACACCGACGCCGAAGGTGCCGAACCAGTCCCTGAGAACTGTGAAAAGTGCCGCCAATCCAAGAGATGCGAACAGGGTACCTGCTTTTTTGCCCCCCTCGTCGCCAACGATCAAAGTGTCAGCAGCGGCCTGCCCCATTGGATACGGAAGTTCTTTGATCTCTATAAAGTATGTACGAATAAGTGCAGTAAATATCAAGCCTAAAATCACGCCGCCTAAAGTAATAACTATTAATGCCACGGTGCTTATTTCTGCATCGGGGTTCAGCATCCAGATTCCCGGCAAAGTAAATGCCAGGCCTCCCGCAACCATAGCCCCCGCCGACATGGCCGTGTGCGTCACATTGATTTCATTGATGTTGGAATTGCCCAAAGCCTTCAAAGCAAACATAGAAACCAGGGCTACAAACATTATAGGC
>CAYYHH010000011.1:0-8044 GCA_964471645.1 uncultured Oscillospiraceae bacterium | reverse complement strand
AAACATAGAGCTCATGGTAAGAATAGTCGCACCGACAGCCCCGATGACCATGCCACGCACTGTAAATTGTTCTTTGAATGATGTGGCATATTTAACAGTTTTCTGTTCTTCCGACATAACAATACCTCCTTTTTGACAAACTTATATATATCTTTGTTTGTACAGGATAAGGCTTGTCAGTATCGAGTTTGCCGGCGTTGCAACCCCGACGCTTTTACCCTCCCTGCAAACTGCTCCGTTTATCATTTCAATTTCGGTCTGTTTTTTATTCGTTATATCCTGAAGCATTGATGATCTGTTGGCCGCAGTGGCCTTGCATACATCCTTTGTGTGGGTTATCGGGTCCCGGAAATGCAATTTAATTCCCTTGCTTCTCGCAACTTCATAAGCCTCTCCTACTGCCGCTTCAAGTACGAGCTCAAGTTCCGGGTAATCTAAAAGCTCGCCGTTATGGAGTCCCGTCAATGCTGTAAGGGCGTTGATACCCACATTGACCAATAATTTATCCCAAATAAGCCCCAATACATTGTCGGAAACCTCTGTTTCCATACCAGCCTCTGAGAACATATTCGCCAGGCCCTCCAACCGGGCCGTCCTTTCACCGGACATTTCCCCGATAATCGTTTTACCTTTGCCCGCGTGGCGGATCCTTCCCGGCCCCAACATGGTGGCACCGTGAGCGGTAGTTCCCGCCAGGATATTTTCCCCCCCCAGTTCTTCCTCGATGAGTTCTATATTTCCCAAGCCATTCTGCAATGTCAAAACTATAGTATCGGGGCCGAATACGGCGCGATTAGATCTTACGGCGTCACCGGTCAGCGTAGATTTCACAAAGATGACGGCCAGATCGCAGGGACCGATTTCTTCAGCCCTGTCTGTAGCCCTGACCTTGTCGTATTTCAACTCAACACCATCTTCTTCCATCAAAAGCCCTTTGGCATTGACAGTATCGACGTGTTCCTTCCACACATCTACCAAGAAGACCTCATTATCTCCTTTCGCGGATAATTTAGCACCATAAAGGCAACCCATGGCTCCCGCCCCGACTATAGCTATTTTCATTTTAATACAACCTCTTCAGCTCTTCTTCCGTTACTCCTCCAAATACGTGCTTTTCTTCGGGGAATGCGCCTGCTTTCACGTCTTCCTTGTATTCCTCCATGGCCTTTATTATTTCCGGCCCCAAATTTCGATATTGCCTGACGAACTTAGGTACGAACTTTTCGAACATTCCCATCATGTCGTGGAAAACTATCACCTGTCCGTCGGTATAACGTCCCGCACCTATGCCTATTGTGGGTATGGTAAGCTTTTCTGTGATCAATTTTCCAAGCTGTTCCGGTACACATTCGATTACGATGCTGAAAGCACCCGCTTCCTGGAGCGCCAGTGCATCCTCCAGCACATCCTTGGCTGCGTCACCTTTTCCTTGGATCTTGAAGCCGCCCATTTTGGAAACGGTTTGCGGTGTCAGACCTATATGGCCCATCACCGGTACACCGGCATCCACTATAGCTTTTACGATATGTGCCACTTCTTTCCCGCCCTCCAGCTTGACCACATCGCAGCGACCCTCTTTCATCAGGCGGGTGGCATTATGGACTGCCTGCTCCTTCGATTCATTGTAAGAACCAAAAGTCATATCCCCCACAATAAGCGGTGTCGGAGCACCTAAAACAACCGGCTTTATATGGTAGATCATCTGCTCAATGGTGCATGCCACTGTAGAATCGTCACCCAAGACCGCCATCATCAGCGAATCCCCAACCAGTATAATCTCAATACCCGCCTTTTCCACCATAGAAGCCGTGGGATAATCATATGCGGTTATCATGCTGATTTTTTCCTTCTTGTCCTTCATCTCCTGAAGTTTTAGAGTTGTTACTTTAGCCATTTATTCTTCCTCCAATATTCCTATGTTAATTAAATAAACATAATACTTAGTTGAAACCTTTATCATGGGAATTTCCTTTAAAACAATCCGGAAATCCTGCCGGTGTTGTCCACATCGATAGATTCTGCAGCCGGCACTCTGGGCAGCCCCGGCATCGTCATTATGTCGCCGGTTATAGCAACGATGAAGCCTGCTCCGGCTGACACCTTGATATTTCTTACGGCAATTCTGAAGTTGACGGGTCTCGCGGTCTTTTGTGGGTCATCCGACAAAGAATACTGTGTCTTTGCCATGCAAATGGGCAACTGTCCGAACCCGAGGCTCTCCAGCTCCAGGATTTGCTTTTCTGAATTTCCTACGTAATCCACACCCTCTGCCCCATAAATTTTCGTGGCTATCGCATGGATCTTCTCTTTGACAGATCCTTTTTCATCATAAGCATAACGAAAACCATTTTCCCGGCCGTTTGCTAACTCCATTACCGCTTTTGCCAGTTCGATGCCGCCTTGACTGCCTTTGCCCCACACCTCGGACAATACTGCATTTACGTTTAGTTCGGCGCATCTCGATTTTACCGCTTCCAGCTCAGCCTCCGTATCCGTAGGGAATCGATTGACGGCTACAACTGCAGATAACCCGAATACCTCCGTAACATTTTCCACATGCTTTAACAGATTTTTGATACCGCTTTCAAGGGCCTGAATATTTTCTTTGCCCAGATCCGCTTTGGCAACGCCCCCATGATGCTTCAAAGCCCTTACCGTAGCTACGATCACCACGGCGTCCGGCCTGAGTCCGCTCATTCTGCACTTAATGTCAATGAATTTCTCTGCGCCCAAATCGGCGCCGAAACCGGCTTCGGTCACTACATAGTCACCCAGCATCAGTGCGATCTTCGTAGCCATTACACTGTTGCATCCGTGTGCGATGTTGGCAAAAGGCCCCCCGTGTATAAATGCCGGCGTTTTTTCCAGGGTCTGCACCAGATTGGGCTTAAGAGCATCCTTTAATAAAGCGGCAACTGCGCCTTGGCCCTTCAGATCGTCCACCGTAACCGGTTTTCCGTCAAAGTTGTAGGCGACAACTATTCGTGCCACCCTGTTCTTTAAATCATCAAGATCGGAAGACAGGCACAAAACGGCCATGATCTCCGATGCGACCGAAATATCAAAACCATCTTCACGGGGCGTTCCGTTGACCTTGCCGCCGAGGCCGTCCACGACGAACCTGAGCTGCCTGTCGTTCATATCCAGGCATCTTTTCCAGATAATTCGCCTGATATCGATACCCAGAGAATTTCCTTGCTGAATATGGTTGTCCAACAAGGCTGCAACAAGGTTGTTGGCAGTTGTGACCGCGTGTATATCTCCGGTGAAATGCAGGTTAATGTCCTCCATCGGTATCACCTGGGCATAACCCCCTCCCGCCGCACCGCCTTTCACGCCGAAAACAGGCCCCAAAGAGGGCTCCCTCAAAGCTATTACCGTTTTATTCCCCAGGTGCGCAAGAGCATCCCCCAACCCTACTGTGGTAGTAGTCTTCCCTTCACCTGCCGGCGTGGGAGTTATTGCGGTCACCAGTATCAATTTACCTTTATCGTTTTCTGAATACTTACCAAGAATGTTGTAGTCTACTTTTGCTTTGTATTTGCCGTAGTTTTCTAAATAATCCGCATCGATGCCTAAGGATTCCGCAATTTCATTGATTATAGCGGGCTTTGCTTCCTGTGCAATCTGAATATCGCTTTTATGATCCATACTTCTGCCTCCTAAACAATATTATTATCGACGGAGTTTTCAGATCTCATGTATTGGCCTGCGTTTAGTTACCACATAATACCATTATAACCGATGTCGATCTACTTGCAACAAAATTCACTGACCTGCTCCAGGCTGGAAATCTGTTCAAAGTCTCCGCTGTCATAATTATAATAACCTTTTCTTTCAATCAGCAGCGTTTTCATTCCGACATTGTTTGCACCCAATACATCGTCGAAGTGATTGTCACCTACATAAAGTGCTCTTTCCGGTTCGGTCCTGAGATTATTCAGGCTTTCGATGAACCCTTTGGCATCGGGCTTTTCAGCCTCTATTTCCGATGAGACAACGATGCTGTCAAAATAATGGTACAGATTCAGCTCTTTAAGCAAGTCCCTTGCCCCTAAATCCCAATTTGTCAAAAGCCCTATGGAGCAACCTATTTCTTTCAATCTGTCCAAGCAGGGCAAAGTGTCGGGGAACAGTCTCCATTCTGACCTGGGCGGGCTCTTTTCAAGCATTGCAGCCGAAAAAGCCTTTACCGAAATATCTGTAATATGTAAATATGTGAACAGCATACTGGCATAAGATGTGTAAAATTCCTTTACATCGCGATTGATATAACCCGGATAATTTATCATCAGGTGTCTGTCCACATAATCAAGAGCATCGCTTACCTCATCTTTGTCCGCACTCCCCCCGAATTCCGCCAATCTGGCCAAAAAGGCATCGGCTCTGGGACAATATATCAAAGTCATGCCCAAATCAAAAATTACTGCGTCATAAGTTCTCATTCTTTAAAATCCCTTTCTTATCTGATGTCAATGATCTCCATAGCGTCTGATATCTGGCTCACAAGATCCGTTTCGCCGCCAAAAGCAGGATATTCCCTCGGATAACCCAAACATCTGCACATATAGCAGACTCCTTCTTCCATAAAGCTTTTCCTATAGTGAACATGCCCGCTTATAGCATATTTGATATTTTTGCTTTTAGTTATTTTATAAAGCCCTTCAGATCCCAAAAAACCGTTGAAATATTGAAACATCTCGTATTGTTTAGAGTCTTCACCGACTAAGAATGCCGGATGGTTGAGCATATGGGTCATGAAGATAATATCGAAATCAGAATATTTATCTGCAAGCGCCTTTAATTCATCGTTCCACATATAATCCACATCGACATCGGGGATTCCATGCCTGGCATACAGACCATCTTTCCACCATCTGCCCATATATTTCTTTTCGGTCAAATGTTCCTTTGTAAACTTATCCGGATGTGCAAAGGAATAATCATACCACCCGCATCCTGCGATCAAAACGGTTTTGTCGGACAAATGCACGGCTCTGTTTTGTAAAAAACTCTCATCTCCATATTTGCCCTCCATGTATTCTACCACATTTTGCACCGAAATGCCCGGTTCGAACTTTGACCACAGGTCGTGGTTTCCCGGACAAAAATACAATTTGGCGGCAATTCTTCTCTTCAACCTCCTTATAAAAGCCAATGACCTGAGGTAGTACTCCGAAATATCGCCGGCTATCAGTATATAATCGACATTGGCTCTGTTTATACAATCAGCAAAAAGCTCCTCGAATTCAGCCTCATTTAATTGTTCATCAATATGTATATCAGATATTACCGCAACTCTCATCGACATCTCCTTCATTTTTTACAGCACAGTGGCATTTCACAAAATGTCCCGGCCCGATTTCTCTTAAAACCGGCTTTTTATTCAAACAAACCTCGGTGCATTCAGGACACCTTGTGGCGAATATGCAAAAGTCATCCCCGCGCAATACATCTCCGCTGTCCTTTGATTCACCGCTTGTCCGGTCAGCGTTCAGGTCCAGAAGCGAGGAGAGAAGCAGTTTGGTATAGGGATGCTTGCCTGTCAGGTAAACCTCCTCGCACGGGCCGCTTTCCACAATCTCTCCCATGTACATGACTATTATCCGATCAGACATATAATGAATAATATTAAGGTCGTGGGATATGAACAATGTAGCCAGTTGAAATTCGCTTTGCAGTGAGCGCATCAGGTTTAATATCTGTGCCTGCACCGACAGATCAAGGGCCGAAACCACCTCATCCGCGACTATAAAAGAGGGATTGGTCAATAAAGCAAGAAGTATGCAGATTCTTTGCTTTTGACCTCCTGAAAGCTCATGGGGATACCGTTCCAGGTATTCCACCGTCATTCCCACTTTGGCAATCAGTGGCATTATGCGTTCATCCTGTTCACCTTTATCCTTGATTCCTATGCTGTTCAGGGCCTCCCGCAGAATGCTCCCGATCCGGAATTGCGGATTGAGAGCCGTGCTCGGATCCTGGAAAATCATCTGTATCTTGCTTCTTTTATTTCTGAACTCGCTTTTTCCGGCCGATGTTATATCCATGCCTTCAAACATGACATTCCCTGAGTCGGCTTCCAGCAGTTTTGTTACTATCCTGCCTACAGTGGTTTTACCACAACCGGATTCACCGATGAGTCCCACTGTCTCCCCCTTGGCCACCTCAAAAGAAATGCCGTTGACTGCCGTAAAGGTCTTTCTTTTTTCGAAGATTTTAACAGATGGAATCGGGTATGTTTTCACAAGATTTTCCACCTTTAAAATTATATTGTTTTCCATGTTTTCCGCCTTATTATCATAATACAAATATCCGCATCTACCGATACAAGATGCATCTGACCATTCGGCCGCCATCCAGTTGATATTTGCCAATGGGCCCGCTGCAGAGATCTGTTCTGAATTCGCATCTGTCAGCAAACACGCAGCCTTCTGTGGGTCTTTTCATCAGCGACGGCACGTTTCCTTCAATGATTTTCAACGGCCTGTCTTTCACTGTTTCGTTAGGTATAGAAGCTATCAAGGCTTTTGTGTAGGGGTGTTTGGGATTCCTTATTATGTCATCTGCCGTGCCGTACTCCACCACCCATCCGCAATACATTACGCAAACGTGGGAACATGTCTGACTGATTACCGTTATGTCATGAGATATTATTATTATAGACATATGATTCTCAGCCTGTATGTTCTTTATGAGCGTCAATATCCTGTTCTGGGTAGTTACATCCAAAGCTGTCGTCGGTTCATCGGCAATCAGCAATCCCGGCTTTGCCGATATGGCCATGGCTATCATTACCCTCTGCCTCTGGCCCCCCGACAGTTGATGAGGATACTTGTTGTGGGTTTCCTCCGGGTTGACAAATCCCACGTTTGCAAGGGCTTCTAAAGCCTTCGCCTTCAGCTCCTGCTTGTTGAGTCCATAGTGTATCTGATAGGCTTCCTCTATTTGCCTGCCCACCTTCATCAGCGGGTTCAGGGACGACATAGAATCCTGAAATATCATTGAAAGCTGTGAGCCCCGCAGCGACTGAAACTGTTTTTGACTGAGGCCGGCTAAATCATTCCCGTTCAATATTATCTTGCCGGACATGATTTTGATGTTTTTGCGAAGCAACCCCATTATAGCCATAGCGGTCATGCTTTTACCGGAACCGGATTCCCCCACAAGGCCCAAAGTCTCATCGTGGTCAACCGAAAAAGAAATATCCTCAAGTACCGGATATAGCACGTCATTTATTGCAATGCTGACATTAAGATCTTCCAATTGCAGCATATCATCTCTCCTTTGCTGATCTGACATTGAGAACTTCTGATAACCCATCTCCCAAAAGGTTGAATCCCAGAACCAAAAATGTGATCATTGATCCCGGCAGCAACACACCCCACGGCGATGTTATGATGGCAGCCTGACCTTCTGACAGCATCTGCCCCCAACTGGGGTCGGGAGGTTGTATTCCCAGACCGAGATACGACAACGCTGCCTCCGTAAGCACCGCTTCCGAAAAAGCCAAGGATGCGGTGATTATCACCGTAGACATCACGTTGGGCAAAATGTGACGAAGCATGACCCGCATGGAGTTGAGCCCTATCAGCTTGGTCCACTGGATATATTCATTTTCCTTAACCTTTAGGATGCTTGCCCTGGTCATCCTTATGAATTGAGGAATCAGTATAAGCGTAATAGCAAAGGTAGTAGATCCGAAACTCCTGCCCAATATAGCCGCAACCATCATGGCAAAAAGTAAGCTGGGTATTGATTTAAATGCATCTGTCAGGCGCATTATAACATTGCCCACCCAGCCCTGAAAAAAACCGGCAAGGAGTGCAAGGAATACCCCGCAGACCATGGAGCATCCAACGGTAATTACTCCTATAGAAAAAGCCGTCTGTCCTGCAGTCATAGTCCTGGAAAAAATGTCCCGCCCCAGTTTATCCGTGCCTCCCCAATGCTCTGACGAGGGTCCTTGCAACATGGCCTTTGAATCTATGGCCGTTGGTGGATGCGGGGTCCAGAATACCCCTACAACAGTCACAAATAATAG
>CAYYHH010000010.1:0-16718 GCA_964471645.1 uncultured Oscillospiraceae bacterium | reverse complement strand
GAAGAAACGGTGCCGATACCGCTAATGTCCGACAATTTTTCCAAACCGATATGGATTCATTCAAGCTCAAAGCTACAATCATAGCAGATGCCGAAATAATAACAGATGGTGTAGCACTGTCCGTTTGTGAGGGTCATCATCAGAATGTCCAGGTGCTGGCATCGCAGGCAGCAGATGAGCTTTTAAACATCCAGGGTATAAGAGCAAGCTTTGTCGTAGGAAGCAGCGATACGGGGCTGACGGTTATAAGCGCCCGTTCACTGGGAGATATCAACGTACAAACGATCATGGAAAAGATGGGCGGAGGCGGTCATCTGGCTACCGCAGGGACACAAATCAAACTGTCTGTGGAAGAAGCCGTCGAAGAGTTAAAAGAACTAATTCGGGAAATTGATAAAAACGGAGGACTGTAATTATGAAAGTAATATTGCTTCAAGATGTGAAGGGTGTGGGCAAGGCCGGAAGCGTTGCCACGGTAAGTGATGGGTATGCAAGAAATCTTCTTATACCAAAAGGACTAGTAAAAGAGGCAACTCCGGCAAATGTCAGGGAATTGGAAAGAATAAAGACAGCGAATGCAGCAAAGAGAGCAGAGAACGTTGAGTCTGCAAGAGAGTTGGAAGAAAGAATCTCAAAGCTGGAAGTTAAAATTAAAAGCAAGGGCGGCGAAGGCGGCAGACTTTTTGGTTCTGTTACCTCAAAGGATATCTCCGAAGCCTTGCGGGAACAGCATGATATTGAAATAGAAAAAAAGAAAATCGTTTTGGTAGCCCCGATAAAACAGACAGGGGAGCATTCCGTGGAAATAAAACTCTTTACCGATGTAACAGCTGTGCTGCGGGTGATCGTTGAATAATATGAGGTATGGCGGAGAGGTAACTGACATGAGCCAAGCGGGAAGGATTCCCCCCCACAGCATCGATGCGGAAAAATCCGTACTCGGATCTGTTATGTTGGATAAGGAAGCTCTTTACGAAGTCCTGGAAATTCTAAAACCCGATGACTTCTACAGCGAGATGCACAAGGAAATCTACGAATCTGTTATGGCCCTTTATCGAAGAAGCGAATCCGTAGATATGCTTACTGTTTCCGAAGAGCTGAAGAAAAGAAACACATTGGAAATGGTGGGAGGCAGGAGCTACATAGCATTATTGTCCACCACGGTGCCTTCCACGTCAAATGCCGCCCAATATGCCAAAATAATTGCGGAAAAGGCTGTCTTAAGGAAACTTATTACGGCATCTGCGGAGATCATGGAACAGGCGTATCAGGAAAAAACAGAGCCGGAAGCAGTTTTGGATCATGCGGAGCAAGCAGTTTTTGAGATTGCACAATCCCGCCAGAAAAGGGACTATGAACACCTGAAAGATGTCCTATATGCCAACCTGAACAGAATCGACGAAGTTGCGGGGTTGGAGGGAGGCCTGACAGGGCTTGCAACAGGCTTCAGCGGTCTTGATAAGAAGACCTCGGGATTGCAGAAATCCGACCTCATTATTTTAGCGGCAAGACCCAGTATGGGAAAGACGGCTTTTGCTTTGAATGTTGCACAGAATGCGGCCCTGAAATGCAAGGCCGGCGTGCTGATTTTCAGTCTTGAAATGTCTAAGGATCAGCTGGGGCAAAGGCTGCTGGCAATGGAAGCCAGGGTGGATATGCAGAGGCTGAAAACCGGCGCCCTTGAGCGCACCGATTGGGATCAGATATATGCAGCAATGGATAAATTGTCTGCTACCGACATTTACATAGATGATACCCCCGGCGTCAGCATTTTAGAAATCAAGAATAAGTGTCGCCGACTCAAGGCAGAAAAGGGGTTGGATCTGATCGTTATCGACTACCTCCAACTGATGTCTTTTGAAGGAAGGGTCGAGAGCAGGCAGCAGGAGATAACCTCACTGTCAAGATATCTGAAACAGCTGGCAAGGGAAATGGAATGCCCGGTAATAGTGCTTTCCCAATTATCGAGGGCCCCGGAACAGAGGACCGATCATCGGCCTGTTCTTTCAGACCTGAGGGAGTCAGGCTCCATAGAGCAGGATGCGGATATCGTAATGTTCCTGTACCGTGACGAATACTATAACCCGGATACGGATAAGCCCAATACATGTGAAATAAATATTGCAAAGCAAAGAAGCGGACCAACGGGAATAGTGGAAGTAACTTGGCTGGGCAAATACACCAGATTTGTGGATACGAGCCATATAACCGAACAACCCTGAAAATGAGCGGAGGTATATTATGATAACGAAGCAAATGAATATGGTTGAGATTATGGACTTGGACGATCGCATCGTCGATGTGCTTACATCCTATGGTTTGGATTGTGGCAATTGTTCAGGGGCGCATAGTGAAACGCTGGAAGAAGCGGCGAAAGGCCATGGTGTAGACTTGGATGAATTAATAGCAGCATTAGAGGCAGTGGTCAACAGAAAATAGCCCAATGGCAAAAGCAGGTAGAAATGTATTTTAGCAGAGAAAAAATCAACAATTATTATCTTTATGATACGGCAGTGGAAAATGTATTCATCAACGAATTCATACCCGATGCACCGGGTGATTTCGTCAAAGTATATTTGTTTGCCCTCATGTATGCGGACATAAATGTATCGATCAGCAACGAGGATATTGCAAAACAGCTTTCTTTGGAGGTAGAGGATATTCTTGCAGCATGGACCTTCTGGGAAAGCAAAGGGGTAATACATAAGCAGTATCGGGATTCCACTGATCGCCTCCATTACAAGGTTGAATTTGTGGGGCTGAGAGATCAGATTTATGGAAGAAATGATAAATCAAAGAAGAAAGAAGTCAGGCTGCCTAAGGACCTTGAAAAAATCATGAGCGACGAAGAGCTGAGGCAAATGTACAGCCGGATTGAACAGGTCACCGGCAGGCTTTTTCACGGCAAAGAGCCGATGACGATACTTGGATGGATACAGGACTATGGCCTGTCTTCCGATTACATAATTTACGCTTATGAGTATTGCATAAAAATCCGCGGTAACAGCAAGCTCAACTATGTAGGTGCGGTAGTAAGGGAGTGGGCGGAAAAAGGATTGAAAACCGTCGATGAGATTGAAGCCCACCTTCAGGAAAATGATAATCGTCATTATTTATACAAAAGAGTGATGAAAGCATTGGGATTTATGCGCAATCCTACGGAGGAAGAAAGACGCATAATGGATACTTGGTTTGACGACCTTTCTTTAAGCCTGGATAAGGTTCTGGAGGCGTGCAAGAAGACCAGCGGTATTTCCAATCCCAACATCAATTATGTAAACGCCGTATTGACCCCGAAGGATAAGACCCGGGCTGACGGAGGCAGGGACAACTCAGGAGAAGGCGGCATCCCTTCCGTCATAAGATCTTACGATGCGGAAAGGGCAGCCAATGAAGCCGCTGCAGAAGAGAGGCGCCAGGAAGTATACAAGGCGGTGCCAAGAATAAAGGAAATTGAGGATGAAACCAGAAACATAAGCCTGGAAATCTCAAAGGCTATGCTTTCGCAAGAATCCAATGCCAAGACGCGGATCAGTTCCCTGAAGAGCCGCTACGACGCCCTGGCCAACGAAAAGGCATATCTTCTGACCGATAATAACTATCGGGTAGACTATCTCGATGTCAAATACACATGCCCATTATGCAAGGATACAGGGATACTTGACAGCGGTACCAGATGCGCATGCTTTTCGCGCAAATTGGACAACCTGGGAAAAAAGGTTTGAAAAACGCAGCAGTAAGCAGTATAATTGATTCAGTATTTGCTGGCAACAACGTTCAAAAGACGATTGGGAGGCACTTATGGCAGAGAATTCTGCAGGAGAAACAAACGTCTCAGGCAGTTTTGACCTGAGAAGTTCTATCATAGAAAATTCAGGCGTCAGAGATTTCGATACAAATGGAATCTCTATTTATAGTGCTGATGATGAGGAAGCGATGACAGCCGACACCGAAAACCGCAGGTCGATCAGGCAGCAGGCAAAGAACCACATAGACAAAATAATTGAAGAAAGAATAGGGAACGTGAATATAAATACTAAACGCAACATGGACGAGGCGCTTGAAGATATATCAAGAGAAAGACAGCAATCCCGTGAACAGCACAAGGCCAATGCTCAATCGAAGGGAAAATCCGCAGGGAAGAAAATCGGCCCCCTAGATAACAGACTGGACATTTATATTGATAATGTCCTTGAAAACATCAAGTTGGGAATTGGCAAAATATATGGAGAGCTTTACAAAAGGTCGAGGGTCATTACGGAGCCCCTTTCAATCATTATAGATCCACTTTCAACCGTCGAAAAGCGCGTATCCAAAAAAATGGCTGTCGCGGTAGATAAGAGCGATGAATGGGTGGACGAGCTTTTCATAAAAGGGTTGAATACCTGTTACTGTTGTGGTCGAATGCAAAAGAAATACAACTTATGGTGTCAAGCCCACAAAAAGCATATCAGAGTAACAGCTGCCGTATTGGTGTTCCTTGCAGGATCAGTTTCTTTCGCGATTGACCAGATTACCGCGTATGAATATATGTATAACGGGAAGCTGATGGGCACCGTAAAGGATCAGAAGGATGTTTATAAAACCGTTGATATAATCGGGGACAAGCTTTCCTATGCTTATGGCGCCGAGATAGTGATCGACAAAGACAAGGATATTGATTTTCGCAAAGTTGTAGGTATCGGAAAACAGATAGACAGCAAAGAAGATGTTTTAAACCAATTTACTTATCTGCGAGATATGAATGCCACAGCTTACGCCATAAAAGTGGACGGAAAGCAAAAGGTTGTTCTGTATAGCAAAGAGTGTGCAGACGGGATGCTTGAGAAAATCCAGGAAAAATATCTCGATGATTGCGAGTCTGTCACCTATGAAACTATTGGCTTTGCAGAAAATGTCCAAATTGAAGAAATCAACACAAAAATAGGAAACATCCAGAAAGAGGAATCAGCGCTCGACTATATGCTTACCGGAGCTTTTGAGGTCAAAACATATTCCGTCAAGTCGGGGGATACATTTAACCAGATAGCAAAAGACTGCAGGCTTGCACCCGAGGAACTGCAGGCAAGCAACCCCAAAATTGATCCGGCAAAATTGCAGATCGACCAGGAACTTGTTATTAACAGGGTTTGCCCGGTATTGACGGTAGAAACCACCGAAGTCGCCGAATATAAAGAGGCTATTGAGTATGAGATCACATATGAGGAGACATCGTCCCTTTATAAAGGCGAAAAGACGGTAAAATCTGCCGGCGTAAAAGGCGAGCGCAAGGTTGTGGCTCAAATCGTCCGCCACAACGGGTTGGAAGTAAACAGGAATGTACTCAGTTCCGAAGTGATAAGCGAACCAAAAGCTCAAGTTGTACTGCAAGGCACCAAGGATTTGCCGCCCTTGATCGGCACCGGCAGCTTTACTTATCCGACAAGGGGCAGGCTGACCTCCGGATTTGGCACAAGGTGGGGCAGGATGCACAACGGCATAGATCTGGCAGCACCGACAGGTACCAAAATCAGGGCAGCGGACGGCGGAGTTGTAGTTTCTGCAGGCTGGGAGGGGGCGTTGGGCTACTGTGTCCGCATCGATCACGGTGGGAACAAGACCACTGTATACGGTCATTGCAGCAAACTGTTGGTAAAAAAAGGGGACAGAGTATATAAGGATCAGCATATCGCAAATATAGGCAGCACCGGCAGAAGCACCGGACCGCATCTTCATTTTGAGGTTCACGTTAACGGAGTGCCGAAAAATCCGCTCAAATACCTCAATTAATCCGGAATAATTTGTATTTGGTAAAAGGCTTTTACAAATTAAGGAGGAGAGACATGGAATCAAAAAAAGTATTGATAATAGAGGATGAAAGATCCATTGCCGACATAATAAGATTCAATCTGGTAAAGGAAGGTTTCGAAACCGATACAGCCTATGACGGGAAAACCGGTCTGGAAAAGGCATTGGCTGTAAAACCGGATCTTATTTTGCTGGATGTAATGCTTCCGTTGCTGGATGGCTTTTCTGTATGCAAAAAAGTCAGAGAGACCAGTGCTGTCCCCATAGTAATGCTGACAGCCAAGGAAGAGGAAGTAGATAAGGTTTTGGGGCTGGAGCTGGGAGCTGACGATTACATTACAAAACCCTTTGGGATGAGGGAGCTGATTGCCAGAATAAAGGCCAACATTCGCCGTACCGATCTTATGAGCAGCTTGCAGGATGCACCCGCAAATGTGCGGGAATTTGGTAATCTTTCCATAGATATGAATCGTTATGAGGTCAGAAAAGACGGGACCCCGCTGGAATTGACGTTAAGGGAATTCGAACTGCTTAAATACCTTGCCGAGCGTGAGAACAGAGTGTTTTCAAGGGAGCAGCTTCTTGAGGAAGTATGGGGCTATGAGTATTATGGTGATATAAGAACAGTAGATGTTACCGTGAGGAGGCTGAGGGAAAAACTTGAGGATGATTCCAGCAATCCCGGTTACATTATGACAAAACGAGGCATTGGCTACTATTTCAGGAGGCCATAAAACAATGTTCACTAAAGGGAGATGGAGCAGCATCCGATTCAGGATAGTGCTTATTTATTTTTTACTGGTGTTCATTGCAATGACGATCATAGGTGTGTTCATGATGAGTCAGCTGGAATCATATCAGATGGAATTGATTCGCAGCAACTTCACCAAAGCTGTTCAGGAAAGTGTTATTTCGCTCAAAGAGTACGAAGACTTCGGCCTTTATAAAGAAGAAGTACAGGCAGATATCCAATCCTGGGCTGAAAACCTTCGGGAAGAAATGTTTGTCGTGGATGATGATTTCGTCATCATCGCTTCCAGTAATCTGAATTATATAGATAAGAGCGGCCTGGATCTTCTCGATCAGAGCATACTAGTCAGGGGAATGTCAGGCGAGATCACCGAACAGGATGGTGTATTGGCTTCGGGTATTCCGGTCAAGACCATTGTCTTTCCTATCGAGAGCGAAGGTAAAATCAAAGGGCTCGTCTGTTTAAGGGCGGATATTACCAGCATCTATAAAACCCAGCATCAATCTCGCCTGGTTTTCCTTCAGGCAATGTCTATGGCGCTGCTTCTTACGGTAGTCCTGGGTTTCTTTATTGCACGCAGCATAACCGTTCCTATAAATGATGTAACATCGAAGGCGGAAAAGATGTCCCGCGGAGATTTCAGTCAAGAGGTCAGCGTAAGGTCGGATGATGAGATCGGACGTCTGGCGGAGATGTTCAATTTATTGCGGGAAAAGCTGAACTACACGTTGGCGGAAATCAACAGTGAGAAGAAAAAGCTGGAGGCTATTTTGAAAAATATGGCCGATGGCTTGCTTGCCGTCGATACGGAAGGGCGAATCATTCTCGCAAACCATGCCGCAATGTTTATGTTGGGCATGAACCAGTACGAACTAGAAGAAAAAAGTTACGACGAGATAATGTCTGAATTCAGCGAAGAGCTGCTTTTCGAGAAAATCCAGAGCAACTGCATGGATGGGGGCTACCATGGGATGTTTGAGAAAAAAGGCCGGATCTATGACGTTCGCTACGATCGTTACAAAGATGAAAACGACCAGGACGCCGGAATGATAGTTGTATTTTTGGATATTACCGAACAGCATAAGTTAGAGAATATGCAGAGGGATTTTGTCGCCAATGTATCCCATGAGCTGAAGACCCCCTTGACAACTATAAAGAGCTATACAGAAACTCTCGTTGACACTGAAATAAATGACTGCAGGACGATAGGGCAATTTCTCAAAGTGATCGATGAAGAGGCGGATCGGATGAATCGCCTTGTCAGGGAATTACTGCAGCTTTCAAAACTGGATTACAAGCAGGAAAAATGGTTCAAAAAGGAAACTAATCTGATCAATGTAGTTAAGGCCACCTTGACAAAGCTGGAAATGACCGCCTCAAATAAGCGGCTGAAGCTGAACAGCCTCTTTGATTCAAAGCAGAAGATCATGACTGTTATTGACAGGGATCGGATAGATCAGGTCTTGCTGAATATACTGTCAAACGCTATTAAATACACATCTGAAGGCGGAAATATCGATGTGGATATCCTTAAAGAAGATAAATGGGGCAGGGTCATCATAAGCGACAGCGGTATCGGAATAGCCGAGAAAGAGATCCCCAGGATATTTGAGAGATTTTACAGGGTAGACAAAGCCAGATCCAGGGAGATGGGCGGAACAGGGTTGGGACTTTCCATAGCCAAGCAAATAATAGAGGAGCATGGAGGCAATATTGCTGTCCAGAGTAAACTGGGCACAGGTACTACTGTGATCGTAAGCTTGCCTCTTTCACTTACGAGGGGTCAGCAGAATATCGAATAAAACAGATCGGCAATTCGGCAGCATAAGGCATTCTTCTCCTGAATAGAATCTAATTAACGAAGGCAAAGGAGGGGGAGGTCATTGCATAGCTTGCTGATTGAGGAAAGAAAGCAAATAACTATTACCGATGTTTCCGATGTGGACGGCTTTGATGAAGAAACAATGATATTATCGCTTCAGGGCGGGGGATTGTTGCTGAAAGGCCGGGATCTTCATATAAAAAAACTTGATATAGAAGAGGGAAAGGCTATAATCACCGGCACGATCGATTCGGCAGAATACACTGCGAAGCGAGAAAAATCGGAAGGCGGATTCCTTAAAAAGCTGCTGAAATGAGCGGGTTGGTTTTAGAGCAGATTTTTGGATTCACAGTCATGTTTTTTTGCGGCGCCGGCATTGCCATGCTTCGTCAATTATTCAAATCTTACCAAAGCGATTATAAACCGGTAAAGGGCATTTTTCTGATTCAGGAAATGCTTTTTTGGTTGATGGCATCTCTTATTACATCTGCTTTCCTTTATTACGCAGGATACGGCGCTGTCACATATCATGGGGTAATCGGCTTTACTCTGGGAGTTTTTTTGTGGTACAATATCAGAAGATATAATTCAAAGTGAGGATAGCCATGGCTAAGCGGCGAAGAAGCAGAGAATTTAAGGACAACCGGGTCATCGATATTGAAACCGCACGCAAAGAACGTCGGGAGCGGCGCAGGCTGGCCGCCGAATGCAAGCTTGAAAAAAAAATGCCCCGGCACAAACCTTCACAGCGGCGCATCATAAAGAACCTGAGGCGCAGACTTGTCTATGGGACGATTTTTGTTGCCATCGCGATAATAATCGGAGCCGCCATATACAATGTAATTTCTCTGAAAGCCGAACAGAAGGACGCCATGGCGAAATTGTCATCTTTAGAGGCGGAAAGGGAGGCTCTTGAAGAGGAACTTTCTATTGTGGACAGCAAAGAATACGTTGAGCAGCAAGCCAGAGAGCAGCTCAGGATGATACTCCCCGGTGAGACGCTATATGTGTTAAAAGATAGGAAAAAAGATGGGGATGAAGCCAAGGATTGATAAGATAGTCATTGTAGAAGGCCGCGATGATGAAAGTGCGGTCAAGGCAGCCGCAGATGTTCAAGTCATTGTCACCGGTGGGTTTTCAATTGACAGGGAAACATGGAAACTGATAGGGAAGGCATATGACGGCCCCGGCATCATTATTTTTACCGATCCGGACTTTGCAGGCGAGAATATCCGGAAACGCATTGCAGAGCGCTTCCCCGATTGCAGCCATGCCCATCTCACCAGAAAAGATGCTATGAAAAATGGTGATATAGGCATTGAAAACGCATCATCGGATAATATAATAGATGCGCTCAAAAAATCGGTGCAATTATCTGAGGTTGTAAACGAAGCGAAGCAAAACCTATTTACGGTGGATGATCTGCTTTTCTTCGGACTTGCCGGAACTTCGAAAGCCTCAGAAAGAAGATACCTTATGGGCAAATCATTGGGAATAGGCAACTGCAACAGTAAGACATTTCTGGCACGTCTCAACGGATATGGTATTTCAAGAGAGGAATTCTACCGGAATGGACAAGCTTTATTCGCCGGCAACGGCGCAAAAGATAATAAACAAATATAATTTTCAAATATCAAAGAGTTTAGGTCAAAATTTTCTGACCGACAGGAATATTGTTAACAGCATAATATCCGGTTCGGGAATAGGCGAAAGGGATTTGGTCATAGAGGTTGGACCCGGCATGGGGGTGCTGACCCAGGCGGCAGCCGAGCATGCGGGATTTGTCATAGGAATAGAAATCGACAATAAGCTTTTGCCTGTATTGGAAGAAACACTAAAAGGATATAATAATATCAAAATCATAAATGACGATTTTTTGAAAATTGATCTGGGCCAATTGATACGAGATGCATACGAGGGGAACAAAGAGGGCTTCAAAAGCGTCAAACTGATAGGAAATCTGCCTTATTACATTACATCCCCCATTATCATGAAGGTATTGGAGGACAGGTCGGAGGAAGCAAAGAAGATAAGCAGCATGACTATTATGATGCAGAAGGAAGTGGCCGACAGAATTAAAGCGCTGCCCGGCACTAAAGCATATGGTACGATCTCCGTTGCGGTTCAGTATTACTGCAATGTTGAATCTGTTACAAATGTTTCAAAGGAAGTTTTTTTGCCCAAGCCCAAGGTGGATTCTACTGTATTACGATTGACCCGGCGGGACAAAGCCCCGGTAAAACTTTTAAATCCCGATATTTTTTTTGCGGCGATAAAAGCCGGATTCGGGCAAAGGAGAAAAACATTGCTCAATTCGCTGACCGGTCTTTATGGAATGGACAGGCAGCAGGTACTTATAACACTTGATACAGCGGGCATAGACCCTGTACGAAGAGCGGAAACGCTTGGCTTGAGCGAGTTCGCAACCTTGGCGAATGCTATTGCTTCAAGAGGTTGATGCTTGTCTCAGGAGGATCATTTTCATATGAAAGAGTTTCTACGAAAGTATGCGGATCCGGGCCTGTTTTATTCGGCCGGATTAGCCTTTTTACTAAACCTTATAATCGAAAGCCTGGCGAGGCAGTCGCCATGGAAGGGAATAATTTTCTTTCTGAACGAACCTAAGGTTTTTATCTACAATTCGCTTTTGATTATGGTGACATTGGTTTTTTCTATAGTCGTCAAGCGCCGCATTTTCTATTATGTGATTGCATCGGCATTTTGGCTTGCTCTCGGTATTATCAACGGTGCAGTATTGAGCTTTCGCATGACACCTTTTACGGTGTCGGATATGACGCTGCTGGAAAACGGTCTTTCAATTTTGCCGAACTATATGAGCACCTGGCAGATAATATTATTGGGCATAGGCGTGCTCCTTCTGTTGGCGATTTTCGTATTGACATTTATCTTCGCTCCCAGAAGTAAAACGGTACCGAAGTACAGATTGAATTTGTTGCTGATATTGGCTATTTGCCTGAGTTTTGCCGGGATCACAAATATCGGCATAGAAAAACGTTGGCTTTCGACATATTTCGGCAATCTTGCATACGCCTACAGCGATTATGGGGTGCCCTATTGCTTTGTGAATACCTGGCTTATTCGGGGGATACCCATGCCCGACGGCTATTCTGCGGATATGGTCAGGGATGTTTTCAAAGATGGGATACCCATGGATATTCCGCTGGCTGACCCGCTTATCCCGGTTTTGCATACAGTGGAAGGGTCAACAAAAAACAGGCCGAATATTATCTTTGTTCAATTGGAATCCTTTATCGATCCGACCCTCATTGATAATATTCAATTCTCTAAAGACCCCATACCGAATTTCAGAAGTTTGCAGGAACGCGGCGCTACAGGTTTTCTCAGAGTCCCCTCGGTGGGGGCGGGTACGGCCAATACCGAATTTGAGGTCATAACAGGTATGAGGATCAGAGCATTCGGCCCCGGCGAATATCCTTACAAGACTATTATGAAGGACAGAACCTGTGAAAGCATAAACTATATTCTGTCCCCTCTGGGTTACACATCCCATGCGATCCATAACCACAGGGGAGCCTTCTATGGCAGGAATTTGGTATTTGCAAACTTGGGATTTAATACTTTTACATCGATGGAGTATATGAACAATATTAAAAAGACCCCCAAGAACTGGGCAAAGGACCATGTACTGATAAGCGAGATAAAAGCGGCTTTGGATTCAACCGAAGGCAAGGACTTTGTTTTTGCAATATCCGTGCAGGGGCATGGAAAGTATCC
Source organism: uncultured Oscillospiraceae bacterium (assembly GCA_964471645.1). Lineage (GTDB taxonomy): Bacteria > Bacillota > Clostridia > Peptostreptococcales > Anaerovoracaceae > UBA1426. The sequence goes on along the minus strand of CAYYHH010000010.1, from coordinate 4,602 downwards.
TGAGGAAAAGAAAATATCCGATGAAGATTTAAAGGTTCAGGTAGTCGGAGGTATTGAAGATGAAAAATACCTCAATGCTGTGAACTACTACATTAATCAGATTTATGAAATGGATCAATTTGTGGGCGATCTTATAGAGGAGCTGCAGAACTACGAAGAAACGGTAGTTGTATTTTACGGGGATCACCTGCCTGTACTGGAACTTTCAGAGATGGATATGGCAAATGGATCGGTTTACGAGACGCAATATGTAATAGCTTCCAACTTCAGCTTACCCAAAATAGATGAAGACCTTGCCTCTTATCAGCTTTCGGCCAGGGTGCTTGAACTCCTGGGTATACACAACGGTTTGCTTACCTGGTATCATCAGACCAAGAGCAATTCCGGAACATACCTTGATAATTTAGATGTGCTTCAATATGATATGCTGTATGGTAAAAATTATATTTATGGAGGATTTAATCCCTATCAATCAACTGTCCTGAAAATGGGGGTCAGAGATATAGTCGTAGATAAAATATTCGACTTTGGTGAAAGCACTTATGTCGTGGGAAAGAACTTTACCCCTTACAGCAAGGTGGCTATTAATGATAACCTCGTAGATACAGTATTTGTCAATCCCAATATTTTACGCGTTCCGGAGGGTGCCAGAAATAGAAATCCATTGGACTACAGCATCAACCAAGTCGGAAAGTATAATACGATCCTCTCAACCCTGAAGGACGTAGAATAATCCGGCAATAGTCAGCAAAAGTTTCTGTCTATCGTTATCACACTGAAAAAATCGGGAGAAAGCTCTTTGATCCTCTGATCCAGGAGCGTTTTAAGCTCGGCGTCTGAATGGCTGCATTCGGAGCCGGCTACTACATCGAAAACGATTTTTTGGTGGTGGTAGCCTGCCACTATTCTTAAATCATGGATTTCAATAAGCCCGGGTATGGTTGATATGAAGCGATTTAGCAGGACGTTCAGTTCTGCGGTAAGCGGGTCTTTTGTATCCAATGGATCCATATGTGCCACAAGCTCAATCTTAAGATCCATGCCGACCTCCCTTTCAATGTTATCTACAACATCGTGAGCGGCTATGAGATCACCGTGGGCATCAACTTCTATGTGAATGGTGGCAAATGTTTTGCCCGGGCCATAGTTATGGACGGTCAGATCATGGATCCCCAGGACACCTTCATATGCAAGCAACCTTTTTTCAATTTTTTTCACCAGTTCAGGGTCGGGGGGGCTGCCCAGCAGAGGGGCGGAGGTTTCTCGAATCAGCATAATTCCCGAATAAATAATAAAGAACGCTACGGCGCAGCCCATGATACCATCAAGATCAACGTCGGCTATCCTGCCGATAATCAAACTCAGCAGCACTGCGGATGTTGCTATTACATCATTTCTGCTATCTACTGACGTTGCTTTTATTGCGGTCGATTTGATGGCTTTCCCGATAGCGGCATAAAAATGAGCCTGCCATATCTTTAATATAATCGATATAATCAATAGCACAACTAAGATCGGGCTGAAATCCACCGGTTCAGGGTGGCGGATCTTATCGACAGATGCAAGCAATAATTGTGCGCCCAAAATTATGATCAGAAAAGAAATTATGAGTCCGGAAAGATATTCGATCCTGGCATGGCCGTAGGGATGTTCCTCATCGGCCGGCTTTGATGCAAGACGTATCCCGATCAACAGAATAACCGAGGAAGAAGCGTCGGTCAAATTATTGATCCCATCCGCTAAGATAGCAATGCTGTTGAAGATGGATCCCGATATGATCTTGATTGCCGAAAGAAGGATATTAGTTATTATTCCGGTAATGGCAGCCAGGCGGCCATATCGATCCCTGACAGCGGTATCTTCGGTATTATCATGATCCCTTATGAAAAATCTAAATAAAAATGTATTCATATGCCTCACCGGGAAAACATAGCTCTATCTTCAATAACAGATCACTTCTATCTTCTGCTATACTTAAGAATTATAGCATAAATGCGACCTTGAAACTCATTCCTTCTCACATATGCTTACCTGAGTTTTTTATTAAGCTTATGTGAACCGCAGTAGAAACATGTTATAATATATCATTGGTGTGATAAGTTAATTAAGCAGATCGGACACGTGGGTATTCACCTATCGAGGACAGGACATGGCAGAAAGTCTCATTGAATCAAAAATAGATGTAATTGTGTCAATGTTTGAACAAAACCTGTGGTTTGTTCCGGCTCTGGCATTCATTGCCGGTTTACTGACCTCGTTGACCCCTTGTTCCCTGGCAAGTATTCCCATGGTGATCGGCTATGTCAGCGGCACTAAAAGCAAAGAAAGGAAAAGGGCTTTTACATTTTCCCTGCTGTTTGCCTTTGGAATGGCACTGATTTATATGTCCTTAGGAATTTTTGCCTCCCTGCTGGGCAACATTTTTCATCACCTGGGCATTTGGTGGTACGTTGCACTTGGGCTGATTACCATTATCATGGCGCTGCAGATGTTTGAAATAATAAATATATTTCCTGAATCTTTGGGCCATACATCTTCTAAAAGGAAGGGCTACACCGGAGCTTTTATCGCGGGCATGCTGGGGGGACTTTTCGCTTCCCATTGCGCACTTCCGGTATTGATTGTACTTCTTGCAATTGCCGCGGAAAAAAGTACAGCATTGCAAGGGGCCTTTATGTTGCTGCTTTTTGCCCTGGGTCACAGTGTATTCGTAATTCTTGCGGGGACGTCGACCGCATTCCTGGAAAAGATGACGAAAAACAGGAGGTACGAATCAGCACTGAAGGTTGTTAAGATATCTATAGGTATCGTAATGCTTGCGTTGGCGGCCTATTTGATATTTATCGGTTTTAGCGATCCTCATTGATTTTGTCTGAATTAATAGCATGGAGGCATTAAAATGGAAAGTTACACAGCACTGAGAAGATCATCGCTCAAGAAGGATTACACAAAATTCACCGTAGTTTTAGGAACACTGATTGCAATATATGCCCTTTTCAAAGGGGATTATGCCTTTGTGGCCTTTGGAATTGTTGCGGTATATGTGTCGCTGTACAGCAAGGATGTAGTAATAGATAAGAGTGGGATGACCACACATTACCATGCGATACTGTATAACAAGAGAAGGAACTATCCCTTTTCGGAATTTACGGAGCTGCGCGTGCAAAGAGGCACGGGACCCGAGACGATCATAGGTTTTGTAAGGGGCGGGATGAACACGAATTGTATATTCAAGGCGGCTGATGCTGAAGCTGTTATAAATCTGGCTACCGATATCAACCCCAGACTGTATGTAAGGGAAATCTATCCCAGGCGAAGGATGTGATTGCTGACACTCAAGGCGTCGGGAATGTTAAATTAAAAGGTATTGCTAAGCACGAGTAGCAAATAATTGTTGTCATACAGTATTCCGGCAATCCTGGACGATTCCAATGCAGCAATCAAATGACCATCCGGATAAAGGCTCAATACGGGCACAAGAAATGCGAGTAATAAAAAGATCAATATCAGCCCCCTGACAACACCTGCCAAAAGGCCGAAAACCCCGTCGGCAAAGCCCAGAATGCCTTTGTTTTTCTTCTTGCTGAAGAGCAACATTATAAAATAAAATATTAAGCGCAGGACAATCATAACTAAAAGGAAGCAAATGATTTTGAAAAGAAAATCGGCAATATTTGTAGCGATGGCAGCAGCCACGCTATTTTTTATCGGCTCGATAAAATCGTGAAGTACGGCCGGCATATTCGTTGTGAAAGAACCGGTTGCGTATGAACCTTCCGAGATGATCCTGTCGGATATTTTATTGTGGATGATGGAGTAATAATCTGTATAAGCTCGCAGCATGCCATCAACTCTCGCGTACAGAACAATTCCCAAAGCGAAAGATATGATCCATCCAAATGTATGTAACAGTGTGTGCAATAACCCGTTGCGGAAACCGGCGGATGTTGACATTATAAATACCAGTGCTGCTACCAGATCCATCCACATAGGGACCGCCTCCAACTCCGTCATATTAGGCCAAGCTTAAGCATATATCTATATTATCACATTTTCAGGATATGGAAATAAGAAAATGATCAGGTTTCAGGGGGGAAACGGGAATGAATTATGTTAAATATTCCAGAACTTTCGTTATGTTGGAAGAGCAGACATCGGAATTCGCATCACGCAAGGCACCTGTCAAAGGTTATCTGAAAGTTGAAACAGGAAATAATAAAGGTGCACTGAGGTGTGTGGTGCAAAACTTAAAGTACTATAGCGGAGGGGAATACATATATAAACTGATTTTTTTTGGCAAAAAAGGGGACAAAACTATACATACTGTTCCGGGGAGTCTGGCCATAAACCGAAATGGCAACGGGGAGACGTATTTTCGCTTTGATCCGCTCAACATGGATGGCGAGGGAAACAGCTACGCCGATTTTAATATGGCAATAGTTGCCGCTGTTTCAGGAACCAGCGAAAAAGAACCATTGCATCCGGTGCTGAAGGGAATGATGTCTAAGACCGATACAACCAAAACAGCAGCGGGGCAAACACAGGAGGAAAAATTGTGTGCCGAACCGGCACGGTTTTCGGGGGGGCAGCCGGAGCAGACGG
>CAYYHH010000009.1:3217-16888 GCA_964471645.1 uncultured Oscillospiraceae bacterium | reverse complement strand
TTTATTCCGATATATTTTTATAAAGGTTGCTTTGTTAGTTTGTAAGCAGCCTTTAAATTGAAAATTGAATAAAAAGGTTGCTTTGTTAGTTTGTAAGCAACCTTTATATTTAAAATCGAATAAAAAGGCTGCTTTGTTCGACCCGACAAGGTATAAAGGGTTTTACCAAATATGCCGCTTTTCCTTGAATTGCGGGCTTCTTTGGAGTATAATTAAACACTGCATTGAATTGAATAATATAGATTGGGTGTCGAAAGTCAGGTCTTGTGAGTTTTGGAGGACCTTGCAAGACGACATTACCATGGCATGACCATAGCATGGCTATCCTTGGCTGTAGCATGATCACACTATGACTGCACTGTAATCATGTTGTGGCCGGATGACAACCACACTATGACTGCACTGTAATCATGTTGTGGCCGGATGACAACCACGTTATGACTGCACTGTAATCATGTTGTGGCCGGATGACAACCACGTGTTGTGGCCGGATGACAACCACATTATGACCGCACTGTAATCATGTTGTGGCCGGATGACAACCACATTATGACCGCACTGTAATCATGTTGTGGCCGGATGACAACCACATATAGTATGTTTACAAATTACCGTTGTTCATATGTAGTTAAGCAGTTGATGCTTTACACCTTATGACACTGTAATCATAGTATTATAAAAGAAAACAACACAGGAGGACTGTCGGATGCATAAAACCGCAGCAATTTTAATAATTGCAATCATGACCCTTTTAACACTGACAGGGTGCAGCGGAAATAATAAGACAATCAACTCGGATTACCATGCTCTTCTTGACAATGCGACTACTGCCGGGAACATTGCAGAGATCGTTGAATTTTTAGACGCGAACATTGCCGCTGTTGATAAAGATACCGCGGCGGAAATGGTCGTAGAATACAGAGAGTTCCTTTTGAATTATATAATACAAAACAAAGATAAGACCACGCTGCAGGAATTAAATGTATATATTGATGAAAGCTGTGGGCGCATCGATGAAGAAAAAATAAAGAACAGTGAATCAAAAGAGTATTTCGACCAGGTGTCGGCAGGCGCTATGATGGTGACAGTCTGTGACGGCGTACCCACGCTGAAAGTAGATCATGCGAAGCTGTTGGAGAAATATGACAACTATATACCCGATTCGTTAAGGGGTCTATATACCCTGGAGGCGGAGATTGCCGAAAGACCGACATCGAAAAATGCCAAGTTGATGGTCAGTTGGAGCGAGCTTCTGGATAGAACATTTGCCGCAGAAAAGCTTCTGACCGATTATAGTGATGATAAATTAATTTTCGACGATGCATTGTGGATATACACAACCCAACTCAATACCGTTCTGATGGGAACAACGAATTCACCGATATTTGACTATGAAACAAAAGAATTCTCCTCTTCGGCAAGAATGGCTTATAACGAATTCATAACGGCAGAGCCCGATTCCGTGCTGTCGTGGGTGCTGAAAGAGTATTTTGTTTTCCAAAACAGTATAGATTATAGACTGGATTTCAACAACAGCACTTTGAGCAAGTTGTTTTTCGATACTTGTGATTGGTTGGTTTCGGAAGCGGAAAAGAGGGTGAAAGGCTAAATGGACCCTATTATTCGCATGGTTGATCTGGTATTCCGTTATAAAGGGGAGGACAATCTGTCTGAAGATCCGGCAGTGGATCATGTAAATCTGCAGCTGTCACCCGGCAGCTTCACCGCTGTTATCGGGAGAAATGGGTCGGGGAAATCTACCCTTGCAAAAAATATAAACGGGTTGTTGATACCGACGGAAGGTGTCGTCTATGTAAAAGGCATGGATACCACCGATCCGGAGAAAATATGGGAGATCCGCCAATCGGCGGGCATGGTTTTTCAAAACCCGGACAATCAGCTGGTTTCGTCCATAGTGGAAGACGATGTGGCCTTCGGGCCTGAGAATCTGGGTGTGGAACCCGGTGAAATCAGAAAAAGGGTAGATGAATCGCTTTATGCGGTAAATATGTATGAAGAGCGCAAGAAAGCCCCCCATCTGCTATCCGGAGGACAGAAGCAGCGGATTGCAATAGCGGGGGTGGTTGCTATGCGGCCGGAGTGCATAGTATTTGATGAACCGACGGCAATGCTGGATCCTCATGGCAGGCGCGAAGTGATGGACATTATCCGCAAACTGCATGGTGAGGGGATTACAATTGTTCTTATAACCCATTTCATGGACGAGGCTGCTAAGGCCGAACGGGTAGTAATAATGGATAAAGGGAAAATCCTGATGGACGGGGTGCCTGAAGAAGTGTTCACAGAGGCGGAGACTATCAGGAAAATGGGCCTGGATGTGCCTTTTGCTGTGGATTTAGCCCACAAGCTAAGGGGAAGAGGCATACCGGTTCCCGCCGGGATTATTGAAGATGAAGAGATGGTGGACTTCCTATGTCAATACAAGTTAAAAACCTGACGCACATATACAGCGAAGGCATGCCATATCAGACGGTAGCCTTGGAAGATATAAGCTTCGAAATAGAAGATGGCAGTTTCGTAGGCATCATCGGCCACACCGGTTCGGGAAAATCCACCCTGATACAACACCTTAACGGGCTTTTAAAGCCTAAATCAGGTTCTATTTTCGTAGACGGAATCGAAATAACCGATCCCGGTATAAACCTCAGGGATATACGAAGGACCATCGGACTGGTTTTTCAATACCCGGAATATCAACTTTTTGAAGAAACGGTGGAAAAGGACATAGCCTTCGGACCTCAAAACCTGGGGCTGTCGGAAGAGCTGACGGCTGAACGCGTGAAAGAAGCCCTCCGACTGGTGGGGCTTTCCTACGAGGAAATAGGACAACGCTCTCCTTTTGATCTTTCCGGGGGCCAAAAAAGGCGGGTGGCAATTGCAGGTGTAATAGCCATGAGGCCAAAGGTGCTGATACTCGACGAACCGACGGCGGGCCTTGACCCTAAAGCCCATAGGGATATTCTCAGGCTGATAGAAAAGGTTCACGAAGAAGAAAACAATACAATTATTCTGGTCTCGCACAATATGGGGGACATTGCGGCTTTGTCGGAAAAGGTGCTGGTAATGCACAAGGGAAAGATGGTAATGGAAGGGACGCCGGGTGAAATCTTTTCTCAGGCCGAAAGGCTTACCGCCATGGGTCTGGATCTTCCGCCCGCATCGAGATTCGCAGTATCGCTGAAGCAACATTGCAGCAGCGGCCTGACAAATATGCCATTGACTATTGAAGAGGCCGAATCGGAAATCCTGGAATGGATCAAAGGATAATAAACCTGAAATAATCAAGCCGTAAAATAATGAAATCTCAAGAGAAGAAATTTAATCGCACAGATCGGAAAGTGAAAAATGATAAGAGATATCACGCTGGGACAGTACTATCCGGGGGATTCAAAAATCCACAGATTAGATCCCAGAAGTAAAATCATAGACACATTCGCATATATCATCACCTTGTTTTTGGTGAAGGATTTTCTCGGCTTTGCCATAGCAATAGCTTTTCTTGGTACAGTCATTTTCCTTTCACGCGTACCTTTGAGATTTATTTTCAAAGGGCTGAAGCCGATTTTCTTCATAATCATATTTACATTTACAGTGAATATGTTCATGACAAAGGGTGAAATATTGGTGACAATCGGTTTTTTGAACATTACCAAAGAGGGGCTGTACAACGCCTTTTTTATGGGCCTCAGGTTGGTTTTGCTCATAATCGGGTCATCTCTCCTGACGCTGACAACAAAACCTATAAACCTGACTGACGGGATTGAACGGTTGCTGTCACCCTTTAGAAAAATCGGGGTGCCGGCACATGAACTGGCTATGATGATGACCATTGCACTTCGCTTTATTCCGACGCTTTTAGAGGAGACGGATAAAATAATGAAGGCTCAGATGGCCAGAGGGGCCGATTTTGAAACCGGAAATATTCTGCGGCGTGCAAAAAGTCTGATACCATTGCTCGTTCCGCTTTTCATAAGCGCATTTCGCATTGCTCAGGATCTGGCAATGGCCATGGAGGCAAGATGCTATCGTGGGGGGGATGACAGAACCCGGATGAATGCCATGAATTTTGGAAGAAGAGATGTCTTTGCGGCTTTTTCAATGGCAGGGTTTATTGCAATAATAGTATTACAGGCCTATGTACTGTAACACTTTGCTGCTTTCCTATCCTGATCCTATTAAGATATACCTTAATTACAAGGTGGTAAAAAGTGACGATAAATATTATTGAAATTGTGGCATAAAATGGCATGAAAGGGTAAGTGACCGGCAATATCAGTAGCAAGGAGCATGGTGTGAATTCAAAAAAATTGGTGCAAAGTGCGGCGATAGCCGCCGTATATGCCGCATTGACCCTGATACTTATGCCTTTTTCTTATGGGGTGATGCAAGTTCGCATTGCCGAAGCTCTGACCGTGCTTCCGGCTCTTACGCCTGCCGCCGTGCCGGGTCTTTTTGTAGGCTGTCTTATTGCTAATATGCTGGGACCCAACGGTGTGATTGATATGGTTCTGGGAAGCGCAGCAACGCTTATTGCCGGGATTGCCTCGTATAAATTCAGAAAGAGGCTTTTTCTGGTTCCGTTGCCGCCGATTTTGGCAAACGGCTTGATCATAGGATCCATGCTGTACTACGTATACAAAGTGCCCTTTACATTATGGGCCTGCATTCTTTGGGTGGCCCTGGGCGAAGCTATAGCGTGCTATGGTATCGGCTTGCCCCTCCTGAGGTATTTAAACGGACGAAAGTGGATTTTTGAATGAAAACACGAGAAAATTTTTGGCTGATTTTAATAATCCTTTTGCTGGCAGGAAATATTTTCTTGCTGTCCGATCTGCTTTCAAACCGCCGATCGGAACCTGCTTTCAACAGAATTATTTACAGCGATCCCTTCCCGGACATGGGCTTTGAAAACCCGGAAAACGAGACCGGAGAAATCCTGAAAGTCGAAGACGTAACCCCGGAGCCATCTTTCCCTGTTTCCCTTGCCTATGACAAATACCTTACAACCTATACATATCTGTTTGTTGAAGGACAGACCGCAGACATACGCTCGGAACCTTCGACGGAGGCCACCCTTCTGAGGCAGGCCGAATACGGTGAAAGGCTTAACTATCTCGAATCTGTTTATATAGCAGCATCGGGTGACGAGGCCCGGCTTTGGTATCATGTTTATTGGGGCGAAAACGGAGAAAACAGCTTCGGGTTTATAGAAAACTCAGGCATAACGGAGCGACGGTTTCAATTCGATAAAATGGAGAATGCCATAAGAAAAGCCGAGGATTACGATAAGAGGGGTAAGCTTGTATGCATAGGAAATTATCAAAACCTGAACGGAGATGCTCCATTATATAAGGGCAGCACAGTCGATGAAGAAGGGAATCGCAGAAGCCAGAGTGCACCGGGTTACATCGATATCGACGACAAGAATAAATTTGTTTACATAGAAGACGGTACTTTGGTGCTCTACCAAGATACCCTGGGAAGCTACACGAAAATCGAGAAGATTGCCAATGGTGAGACATATTATGTACCATCGAAATACATTCCCAAAGGCCTGATGATACACGACCTTAAAAAAATCATAGTTATCGATGTTACGAATCAGAATGAAGGCGTATATGAGAAAATAGCGGATGAGTGGACATTGATCTCATACAGTCACGCCACGACCGGCAAAGTAGGACAGTATTCTCAGCCCACATCATTAGGTTTTTTCTTCGCAATGGATAGCAGGCCATATTTCAGATATTATGAGGACGGTACAACAAGAATCCAAGGCTATGCTCCGTATGCCGTGCGTTTTGCCGGCGGTGCGTATATTCACGGTATACCGGTCAATTATCAATATGCCGTCGACGGCTCCTTGATTACTGCCTGAAGGATCCTTAAGTTCTTCCCCCTTGATTTCTTCAATATTTAAATTTCTTTATGACTGGGTGACTGGTTGGCGCCCAGTCAGACAATTATCATCGTCATTGATTAGGCGATCGGGCGGCCGTTCACGCAATCCCTGCCGACGCTTTCCGGGATCGCTATGGAGGGAGTGAAATTACATTAAAAAAGTACTTTATTATACTAAAAGCGTGTGCCCACGCTGTTTGCAAATGATTATTGCGGGGATTGCAGAGCGGGACGGCGAGATACATATGGCTAAGTCCTGCCCTTTGCACGGAAATTTTGATACGGTGATCTGGCAGGACGATGCGGATTCCTATGAGTCTTGGCTAAATGCGGGCGGAATCAGTTTTGAAGATTATCCCGATTCGGAAGAAAAAGCGGAATCGTTTCTGGGCAAGCTGAATTTTTCTTCTCCGGCCCTCGCACAATCCTGCGCAAGTGCACTTATGACTACAGGTTGCTGCAATATAAACTGTCCGGTATGCTTCACACGGATAGAGCAGGATAAAAATTGGGAACCGCCGTTGAATGAGCTGGAGAATTTAATTGACTATTACAGGGCACAGGCCGGTGAGAGTGCCATACTGGAACTATGCGGCGGTGAACCTACCACCCGGAATGACCTCTCACAAATAGCCTCCTATGCCGCAGGTGCGGGATTTGATTACATACAGCTGAACACGAACGGGCTTCGGCTTTCTCAAAATGCCGACTACTGCCGGATGCTTAAAAATAGCGGGATAACAACCGTTTATCTGGGTTTTGACGGTGTGACCGAGGAGCCGTATCTGACGAAATATGGGCGACCCATGCTTGAAATAAAAAAGAAAGCGGTGAAGAACTGCGCGATTGCAGGGCTTGCCGTGGTTTTAGTTACATGTATTATCCCCGGGGAAAATGACGATCAACTGGGAGCAATCATAAATTTTGCAAAGAATAATATTCCGACAGTAAAGGGCGTGTATTTTCAACCGGTAAGCTATTTCGGGACCTATGACTGTGATATGCTAAAAAGAATCACTGTTCCGGAGGTTCTGAGGAAGATTGAAGAGCAGACAGACGGGGAAATAGAAGCTTCATGCTTCTCACCGGGAGCATATGAACATGCGCAGTGCGCGTTTAACGGAAATTTTATTCTTTACAGGAGCAGGGAGCTGATTCCAATAACAAAGTTCCGTGTCAGAAAGTACGACTCAGAGGGATACATAGGTATCCGCAAAGCGGTGCGTAAAACCTGGATGCCCGGCGATGGGAATACTCTGACCATAGGCGGCATGGGATTTCAAGATGCATGGAATATCGATTTGTTCCGCATATCTCGATGCTCGGTGCAGATAATAGGTCGCGATCACCAAATGATGCCGCTGTGCAGCAAGTATCTGACCGATGATATGAACCGTAAGCTGAACAAGGGGATAAACTGAGGCCCTTAAAGATCAGTATTATGCAGATCAGTGAAATCCGGATTAACAGAATAATACGAAAGGAATATAATGTTTCCACAAAAAAGATTACTGGAAATATTCGCAAATCGTCCTAACCGATTTGCGCTCATAGAGCAGGGAATGAAAGCCCTGAATGTGCGTCCGGGCGAGCAGTGGATAGAGATCGGCTGCAACACCGGTGACGCTGCGGCATACATGAAGGACAAACATCAGCTTGATGCATTCGGAATCGACTGTGACGGGCAGGCTATAGAAATGGGCAAGGCTAAGCATTCGGGGATAAAACTCCTATGTGCAGAGGCGCAGGATATGCCTTTTGATGATAATAGCATTGACGGTATCTTATCCGAGGCAGCGTGGTCACCGCTTACCGACAAAGATGGAGCGCTGAGGGAGTATTTGAGGGTTATAAGGCCGGGGGGTCATATAATCATCAACGATTTTATTCTGAGGCCATCTACGGGCCCGGCAGCCTGTGAAGGATACAGGCATATTCCATGCTTTGCCGGGGTTGATACACTGGCCGCATACTGTCATCGTTTTGTCGAAGCCGGATTCGAATGCTTACAGGCCACAAAAGAAACGAATACGCTGTTTTCGCTTACATTCCACCTTATGAAGGAATGCAATGTCAAGGCGGACGAAATCGGGACGCTGCTTTCTTGCCGGGGCAAAGACGAAACGAGCAGCTGCGATGTTATAGTAAATGCAGGTCTGGACTTTGGACAGCTCCTGCTCAGAAAGAGATGATCATGGATAAAGTGATAATCAGTGAAACACAGAGCCTATGCCCGGAATGTATGAAAAGAATCCCGGCCCGATACATTGAAGAGGACAATAAAATCTACCTGGAGAAGGCCTGTCCGCAGCACGGCAGCTACCGTGCATTGATCTGGCGGAACGCGTCATTTTATCGCCGGTGGAAAAAGGCTGAGGTACATGCCGAACGAGTAAATGGCAAGCCTTCGGATATGGGCTGCCCCTATGATTGCGGACTATGTGAAATGCATGAGGGCGGTACCTGCACGGCGGTGATGGAGATTACATATCGGTGCAATATGAAGTGCGGGGTATGCTTTGCCGATACAGAGAATGTCCGCTCTGATCCCGATTTGCCGGGTATAAGAAATATGTATGAGGCTGTCAGAAAAAGCGGCGGTGACTGCTCCGTGCAATTGAGCGGCGGGGAGCCGACGATGCGGGAGGATCTGGAGGAGATAATACGCATTGGAAAAGGAATGGGATTTTCTCATATTCAGGTGAATAGCAACGGACTTCGGTTGGCAACAGAACCTGATTACGCCGATAAGCTGAAAAATGCCGGTGCGGATCTGATCTATCTGCAATTTGATGGTATTGATGATGCGGTATACAGAAAGATCAGAGGCAAAGATATGTTGGCGCTAAAAGAACGGGCAATCGAAAACTGTGCCGCTGCCGGGTTGGGCGTGCTGCTTGTGCCTGTTATCATACCGGGGGTAAATGATAATCAGCTCGGGGATATGATTGAGTTCGCTAAAAAATATATGCCCTGCGTTAAGGGGGTACACTTTCAACCAATCAGCTATTTTGGCCGCTTTCCCGGCAAAGAGCCGACGGACGAGGTACGCATCGGGCTCGGTGATGTTATGGAAGCGCTGGTCTTACAGACGGGAGGTGAAATGCGGCTCAGGGATATGATCTCCCGAAAGCGCTACGATGCTATATGTGCCTTCAGCAGCCTTTTTTTTATGGATGAGAACAACAAGCTGCATGCCATTACCGGGGAGAATCGCGAAGAGGTTTCGGAGCCGGTCTCCCCTAGCACAGATTTTCCCGGGAGGGCGAACAAATATACCAACAGGCACTGGCGTATGGCTAATCATACCGAATCGGTGGAGGGGGCCGGATCCGGGATCGATGACTTCGCAAAAAGAATCACGGAGTATACTCTGTCAGTCACCGGGATGGGCTTTCAGGATGTGTGGAACATTGACCTGAGCCGGTTGCGGGGATGCTGCGTTCATATAGCAACATCAGACGGAAATCTTACCCCATTTTGTGCATTTCATTTGACCGATGCACATGGAAGGCGGCTGTATCAAAGCGGCAGCAGGGGCGAACTCTGCAGGTCTGAGTTCGGATGGCTCGTCTGAGCCTTCCCGGCATCCCTATTATTCCCGAAATTATTACATTTTTAGACTTGCATTGGGCCACTCTTTAATATACTATATGTAGTAACGAAAGCGAATTATCTAACTACACACGGTATACATATACAAAAAAACAGAAGAAAATCGGAGGTCAAAGAATGGGAATCTATAAGATACAAAAGCGGAATGGGGAAATCGTGGATTATAACGTATCTAAAATTCGCAATGCGATTTTTGCCGCCGCCCGGGCAGTAGGAGGCCAGGACGAGGTGGAGGCCCAGCGTCTGGCAGGCCTGGTAGAAGGTGTGCTTGCCGAAACATACAGAGCAAGCATTCCCAGTGTAGAGGACATTCAGGATATCGTGGAGAAGATCCTTATTGAGGAAGGGCACGCCAAAACCGCCAAGGCTTACATTCTTTACAGAAAAGAAAGAGAGAACCTCCGTACCAACAACCTGTTCATGGACGCCGAGCAGATGATTGAAGAATATGTGACCCTGGACGATTGGAGGGTCAATGAAAACTCTAACATGGGCTATTCCCTTCAGGGCCTCAACAACCATATAGTCGAGAGCATCACCCAAAAGTATTGGCTGCATAAAATATATAGAAAAGAATTGCGGGATGCCCATATCAGAGGGGATATTCATATCCACGACCTTGGCTTGCTTGCCCCCTATTGTTGCGGGTGGGATCTGGAGGATTTCTTAATGAAGGGATTTAAGGGTGCCAAGGGCAAAATCGAATCCAAACCGCCGAAGCACTTCGAATCCGCGCTTATGCAACTGGCCAATTTGCTGTTTACACTGCAGGGTGAAGCAGCGGGTGCTCAGGCAGTTTCCAGTATAGATACGTATCTGGCTCCTTTTATCTACTATGATGGGTTGGATTACAAGCAGGTAAAAAAGGCGGTCCAGCGCTTTGTGTATAATCTTAACGTGCCTACCAGGGTTGGCTTTCAGACTCCCTTTACCAATATAACCCTCGACATCGCTCCGCATCCTCTGCTCAAAAAGCAGGGTGTCATAATAGGCGGAATGATGATGGACAAATCCTACGGTGATTTTCAGAAAGAAATGGACATGTTCAACATCGCCTATTGCGAGGTCATGATGGAAGGCGATGGGGCCGGAAGGGCTTTCAGCTTCCCGATTCCTACCGTGAACATAACAAAGGATTTTCCGTGGGAATCTGAATCTGCTCATATGATAATGGAAATGACGAGGAAGTTCGGTACCCCTTATTTCGCTAATTTTATAAACTCAGACCTGTCGCCGGAGGACATCAGGTCTATGTGTTGCCGATTAAGATTGGATAACCGTGAATTGCGGCACAGAGGCGGAGGCCTTTTCGGGGCTAATCCATTGACCGGCTCTATCAATGTGGTGACGCTGAATATGGCCAGGATCGGGTATTTGTCAAAGGATGTTCAGGACTTCAAAGCACAGATACGGAAACTGATGGAATATTCAAAGGAAATATGCGATTGTAAGAGGGACATGCTGGAAAAATACATGGAATCGGGCTTATATCCCTATTCGCGCTTTTATCTTTCGGGTGTCAGACAGGCCACGGGGGGTTATTTCAAAAATCATTTTTCCACGATCGGTCTCAACGGCATGAATGAAGCGTGCCTCAATCTGCTGGGCAAAAGCATAGCTACAGAAGAAGGCAACCATTTTGCAGTGGAAGTAATGGATTTTATGAATCGTATAATAAGCCTTTTCCAGGAGGAAACCGGCAGCCTTTGGAATCTGGAGGCTTCACCTGCGGAGGGCGCCAGCTATAGGTTTGCCAGGTTGGATAAAAAATTATATCCCAATATCATTACCGCCGGAGAAGACGAGCCCTACTACACCAACTCCACACAACTCCCCGTCGGGGCAACGGATGATATCTTCGAAGCCATCGAGCTCCAGGAAAAGCTACAGACTTCCTACACCGGTGGGACTGTGCTCCATACTTTTTTGGGCGAACAGATTGACGATGCGGAGATATGCAGAACCTTTATAAAGAAGATAATGGAAAGTACCGCCATACCGTATATTACCATTACGCCGACATTTTCCATTTGCACAGATCACGGCTATATAGCCGGGGAACACTTTATATGTCCGACCTGCGGTAAGGATGCCGAGGTATGGACCAGGGTGGTGGGTTTCCACAGGCCTGTGCAATCCTGGAATAAGGGCAAGAGGGAAGAATACAAGGAGCGCGTAGAGTTCAATGTTTCCGTAAGCATGGCCTCAGACAAAAAGATAGCCAAAGGAATAAAAACCGCCGAAGAACAGCCGGTGGAAAATAATGAAGAAAAAAATGGCGGATTTACGGTAACGGCCTAGTTTTCAAAGACGTTTAAGGGGTAAAATATGAAAATTGCCGGCATAATAAAGTCATCGCTTATCGATTATCCCGGAAAAGCATCCACCGTTGTCTTTCTCGGTGGATGCAATTTTAGGTGCGGATATTGCCACAACCCAGAACTGATTTTGTGTAAAGAGGCTTCGGACTCTCATGGATCCCACATCCCTCGTGAGGAGATTGATACAGAGGATTTTCTGGATTTCATAGAAAGCAGAAGAAGGTTTCTCGATGGGGTATGCATATCAGGCGGTGAACCTACCTTAAATAAAGATCTGCCAGGTTTTATCGGAAGAATAAAGCAAAAGGGGTTCGCAATAAAGCTGGATACAAACGGTACCAACCCCGTTATGCTAAAAGAATTGATCGATGGCAAGCTCGTTGATTATGTGGCTATGGATATAAAAGGCCCTTCGGACAAATATCAACAGATAGTCAATGGGGCCGTAAATCTGGGGGATATAAAAGCAAGCAGCAGGCTCTTGATAGGAGCCCAGGGCGCCGAGGGCTTTTCATTTGAATTTCGTACAACCGTCTGCAAAGAGCAACTGACGAAAAATGATCTTAAGAGGATGATAGAGGAATACCCCGGGGCGACTAAATGGTTTTTGCAAAGATTTCATAATCCGGGAAATATATTGGATAATGGCGGAAGTTATACCGCATACACTCAGGATGAGATGGAGGAGCTGGGGAATACATTATGCGTCAGCGTAAGGTAAAAAACGAAGAACAGAGGCTGGCGGCCATGGAGCATATGCAAATCAAGAACAGCCGTGAAATATGCGGACAGTGGTCGTCATTTATAAAGGAAAAGCTTGATCCGTTTAACGGGAACATATATTTGGAAGCGGGATGCGGCAGGGGTCATTTTTTAGCTGCTTTAGCAGGGAGTGATACCCGTAGTTTTTATTTGGGAGCGGAAGGCAGGAGCAGCGTTGTACTTCGAGCTATGGAGCTGATCAGCGACAAAGAGCTTGAAAATGTGTTATTTGTTCCGGAATTTATTATTGACATTGAAGATTATTTCGCGGAAGGTGAGCTGGCAGGTATCTACCTCAATTTCAGCGATCCCTGGCCGAAGGCACGACACGCCAAGCGGCGTCTGACCCACAGAAACTATCTAACGGGTTATAAACAGGCACTGGCACCCGGCGGCTTTGTTGAATTCAAAACCGACAGTGGGGCTTTGTTTGAGTTTACATTGGAAGAATGCCGGGCCGTAGGGTTTACTATTGTGGAATTATCCAGAGATCTTCACAAAAGCGATCTTTCGGCAAGGTTGATCACATCTCAATATGAAAACCGTTTCAGATTGCTGGGAAAGCCCATCTATTATTGTAAGATCACGGTATAGCAATGCCTTGCATTCCGATATTCGTTATTATAAAATTGGGTCAGTAAACAATGTTCTGTTCACACATTGTAATAATGCGACAGCAAGGCGGGAGAAAAATGGGCTTTACACATTTGCATTGTCATACGGAATACAGCCTCCTGGATGGGGCTGCCGACATCAAATCCCTCGTCACAAAAGCGAAGGAATTGGGCATGGATTCCTTGGCAATTACCGATCACGGTGTAATGTTCGGTGTGATCGATTTCTATAAAGAGGCTAAAAAACAAGGCATAAAGCCGATAATAGGTTGTGAAGTTTATACCGCGACCAGAACCATGCACGACAAGGACTCTGAAAAGGATAAACACCAGGGGCATTTGGTACTTCTGGCAAAAAACCGGCAGGGCTATCAAAATCTGATGAAGATTGTCTCGGCGGGATATACGAAAGGCTTTTACTATAAACCCAGGGTGGA
>CAYYHH010000009.1:0-3207 GCA_964471645.1 uncultured Oscillospiraceae bacterium | reverse complement strand
AAACACTCAGACGGCATAATATGTCTTTCGGCTTGTCTTGCAGGAGATATTCCATCGAAACTTTTGAATAACGATTATTCGGGGGCAAAGGCGGAGGCAGAGGAGTTTCTCGATATTTTTGGTAAAGGGAACTTCTACTTGGAATTGCAAAATCAGGGATTGGAAGAGGAGTATAGAATACTTCCGTATATGAAGCGATTGGGCCATGAAACAGGGATTCCTTTCGTTGCTACCAACGATGTGCATTACGTAAACAGAGAAGATGCTTCAGCACATGATATTCTCTTGTGTATACAGACTGCCAAGACGGTAGATGATCAAGACAGGATGAGCTTTCCTAACGATCAGTTTTATCTTAAATCTGAGGAGGAAATGAAACAGCTCTTTGACGATTTGCCCGAGGCATTGGAAAACACGGTGCGCATCGCAGAAGAGTGCAATGTGGAGTTCATTTTCGGCGAGACCCACCTTCCGGAATTCATAGCACCCGATGGGAAAAGCAACAGGAGTTCTTGAGAGAGTTGTGCAAAGCAGGCATGACAGACAGATACGGTGATCCGGGCGAGGAATTAGCGCAGCGGTTGGAATATGAGCTGGGCACCATTGAATCCATGGGATATGTGGAGTATTTTCTCATAGTTTGGGATTTTATAAACTACGCCAAGAATAATGGGATAATGGTAGGTCCGGGTCGTGGTTCCGCTGCCGGCAGCATAGTCGCCTATTGTCTGCATATAACAGACATTGATCCCGTAAAATACGGCCTGATTTTTGAACGTTTTCTTAACCCGGAGAGGATCAGCATGCCCGACATAGATATAGACTTCTGCTTTGAACGGCGGGGGGAAGTCATCGATTACGTAGTTGAAAAATACGGTGCGGATAAAGTTGCGCAAATCATCACCTTCGGCACGATGAAGGCGAAACAGGCCGTCAGGGATGTGGGGAGAGCTATGAATATGAGCTATGGAGAAGTTGATGCCATCGCCAAAAAAATCCCCTTTGATCTGAAGATGACCATCGGAAAAGCCCTTGATATGAATGGGGATCTTAAAGCCGATTACGATAATAACAGGCAGATACGTGCCTTGATCGATACTGCCAGGGCGCTGGAAGGCAAATCCCGTCACGCGTCGACGCACGCGGCGGGAGTAGTCATAACAAAGGAAAGCATCGATGAATATGTTCCGCTTTATTTAGCTGAAAAAGGTGTAGCTACTCAGTTTACCATGGGGACTATAGAGGAACTGGGATTGCTGAAAATGGATTTTCTGGGTTTGCGGAACCTTACCGTTATAAGGGACGCATTGAAAATGATAAAGGCAAATCATGGGGCGGACATTGATTTTTCTCAGATGGAATATGACGATCCTAAGGTTTACGAGCTTATCAGCAGCGGAAACACCTTGGGGGTCTTTCAGCTGGAAAGTTCCGGTATGCGCCAGTTTATGATGAACCTCCACCCTGATTGTTTTGAGGATATTGTAGCGGGGATTTCATTGTTCAGACCCGGACCGATGGCCTCTATACCGACATACATAGAAAACAAAAAAAATCCCGGGAACATAAAATATATTCATGAAAGCCTGGAACCCATCCTTTCCGTAACTTATGGCTGTATGGTTTATCAGGAACA
Source organism: uncultured Oscillospiraceae bacterium (assembly GCA_964471645.1). Lineage (GTDB taxonomy): Bacteria > Bacillota > Clostridia > Peptostreptococcales > Anaerovoracaceae > UBA1426. The sequence continues at coordinate 1,571 of CAYYHH010000009.1, read as the reverse complement.
GGTAATGCAGATTGTCCGCGATCTGGCAGGATATACTTTCGGTCGCAGCGACCTGGTGCGCAGAGCAATGAGCAAAAAAAAGCGGGATGTAATGGAGAAGGAGAAGCAGTACTTCATCTATGGAAAAGATGATGACCGAGGGGAAATCGAGATAAGTGGCTGCATAAGAAACGGGATCGATAAAAGATCGGCAGAAGAAATCTTTTCGCAGATGGAAAGCTTTGCTGAATATGCGTTCAACAAATCCCATGGGGCGGCCTATGCAGTTCTTGCCTATCAGACGGCTTTTTTAAAGACTCATTATCCCGTGGAATTTATGGCGGCCTTAATGAGCAGCGTAATGGGGGATGCTGATCAGATATCTAAGTATATACAGAACTGTAAAGGTATGAAAATCAAAGTTTTACCTCCCGACATCCTTGAAAGCGAAAGAAATTTTACCGTCAGCCGCGGAAGCATCCGAATCGGATTGATGGGTGTTAAAAACGTTGGTGAAGGGGTGGTTGATGCGATTATCCGAATGAGGGAAAGGGGGCAGCCTCAGGATATATTCCAATTTATCCAGCAGATAGATATTAAAGAAATAAATAAGAAGGCTATTGAAAGCCTTATTAAAGCAGGTGCATTTGACAGCATAAACGGCAACAGGGCTCAGCTTATGGCAGTATATGAACCGCTCATTGAGTCAGCTCAAAATGAATGTCGAAAGACCATAGCAGGTCAGATGACGCTGTTTGAGGAAAACGATGACATCATGAAGAACTGCAATCCTTTGGATCAGATGCCCAAAGTTTCAGATTTTCCACATGATATGTTAATCGCAATGGAGAAGGAGATGCTCGGGATCTATGTCTCCGGACATCCCCTCGACGCCTATGAAGAGGAGATCAAGGCTATCAATGCGACCCCCACCGAAGAAATCGTTCACAGTGAAGAGGGCGATTTAACTAAGGACGGGATGACTGTAACTGTGGCGGGCATTATAAGCGGTATCAGGACATTAGTGACTAAAAAAAATAACATGATGGCGTTTGCACAGATTGAAGATCTGTACGGAACTGTCGAGGCTGTGATCTTCCCTAATGTTTATGAGCGGCACAGAGATATTCTGAATAAGGACAGGGTCATAATATTAAAAGGTACGGTAAACTGCAAAGAGGATGAAGCTCCGAAGATATTGGCCGATATGGTTTTACCCATAGAGGAAATAGGCAAGATGGATAAGCAGCGTACGGTTAAGCTTAGAATTCCTGCCGATATGGATGAAGATGCGGCCTTGAATGATATCAAAGGTATTTTGAAAAAATACCCTGGTGATTGTCCTGTGTTGATTTACGGTGCGAAGAAAGGTATGCGGTTCAAAGTCGATACCAGGCTTTGGATAGATCCATCCGATATTTTTTTAAGAGAAATGGAAGCCTTTATAGGCAGGGATAATATCAAATAGAACGAGAAAAGTATTAATGGGCAAGGATAATATCAAACAGAACTAAACCGGTCGGTGGAACGGCTCGACAGACCATGATAGAACAAAAAAATATTTATAGGCAAAGATAATATCAAATCGAACA
>CAYYHH010000008.1:0-17259 GCA_964471645.1 uncultured Oscillospiraceae bacterium | reverse complement strand
TTTTTAGCAAGTAAAAAAGTAGGCAACAGCGTAATCAGAAACAGAGCGAGGCGGCTTCTGAGAGAATCTTTTCGCAGCGTAAGTGAAGATTTGAAGCTTGGCTATGACATATTATTTATAGCAAGACATAATATTATTGATTTGAAATGCGCTGATGTGGAAAAATCTATGAAAAGCGCATTGAAGAGAGGAAACCTTATAGAAAAATAGAATGTAAGGTTAACAGCGTCAGGGTGAAAGCAATTGAAGAAGTTGATGATACTTCTGATTAAAGTATATCAGAAAATTATTTCACCGTTATTTCCTCCAACCTGCCGGTTTTATCCCAGTTGTTCAGCGTATTTCATACAAGCATTAGATAAATACGGTGCGATAAAAGGCAGTTATTTGGGAATAAAAAGAATTTTGAAATGCCATCCTCTGCACCCGGGAGGATATGATCCTTTACAATGAACTGGAGGATATTGAATGACTACTTATGAAAAAGTAATGTCTGTCATTGCAGAGCCGATGGGTATGTTGTTATCATTTCTTTATGATTTAATTAACAACTACGGCATAACATTGATAGTATTCACATTACTGGTTAGAGCCTGTCTTTTTCCGCTTTATGCGTCACAGATAAAGAGTTCTATTAAAATGAAAGAATTCCAACCGAAGATACAGGCACTCCAAAAAAAATATGCAAACGACAAAGAAACGCTGAATATGAAGATGATGGAGCTATACAAAGAGGAGAAGTTCAACCCTATGAAGGGCTGCTTGCCTATGTTGATCCAGATGCCGATTATTTTGGCACTTTTTGTATTGTTAAGAAACCCGATTTCTTTTATGGCGGATCCACAGATGCTCATGGGAGTACACGAATCCTTTATATGGATTCCTGACCTCTCTCAGCCGGATCCCTGGATACTGCCAATTTTGGCGGGTGTTGCAACTTTCTTTTCTTTCTCTATGACCCAGTCAATGTCTGCTTCCCCTGATGTGGGTGGAACAAATGCCATGATGAAGATGATGAAATATTTCTTCCCTGTGATGATAGTATGGATGGGAAGGTCTTTTCCGGCGGGGCTTACACTTTATTGGTTCATAGGCACCTTATTTATGATCGTCCAGACCCTGGGTATGAATAAATGGAAAAAGAAACAAGCTGGTTCGAAAGCCGGGGCATAGTACACGGAGGTGTGAAATGGATTTTTCGGAAAAATGGGGCAAAGACGTTGAAGATGCCGTCAAACTGGCCCTTCATGATTTAAAGCTGGAACGTGACCAGGTTGAGGTCATCGTATTGGAAGAACCGACTAAAGGATTTTTTGGATTAGGATCCAAATTGGCTAAAGTAAGAGTACAACGTAAAGTAACTTCAGGCGCAGCCGCAGAGGAATCCGGCAGTGATAAATCAGTCGCAGAAAAGGCAGTTAAAAAAAGAATCGAACCAATTGAGCCACATCCAGAGCCGCCCGCAGAAAAAGAAAAAAAAGAGAGGCCGGATGTGAAGGATGCGGATCAGAAAGAAAAACCTAAAAAACCGCGGAACAAAAGGCGTGACAATAGGGTCGATTCAAAGAACAGTTTTATTTTCAGAGAAAAGCCGGTAGATTTACAAGAGGTGGAAGATGCTCCTGCTTTAGATTTCCTGAGGGACGTTACATTAAGGATGGGATTGAGCCTTACAATCAAGCCATATGCAAACGAGAGTTGTCTCTATTTCGATATATCAGGTCCGGATTCAGGTACGATTATCGGAAAAAGGGGTCAGACCTTGGATTCAATACAGTATCTGACCAGCCTGGTGGCTAATAAAGACAGAGAAAAGTACCTTAGGGTAATAGTAGATGCAGAAAATTATCGCTCAAAACGAGAGCGAACCCTGGAACAATTGGCTAATCGACTGGGTGATAAGGTGCTGAAAAGTGGGAAAAGTGTGCGATTAGAACCAATGAATCCCTATGAGCGGAAGGTAATACATGCGACCCTTCAGAAAAATGCCGGGGTAACCACCCGAAGCGAAGGGGAGGAACCATACAGAAGGGTTATTATCGAGAAGAAATAGCAAACAAAACCAGCCGCAGGATAATACCGGGCTGGTTTTTAAGAATTATCGGAGAAAGAAATGGAAGATACAATTGCGGCCATTGCAACGGCTTACGGTGAGGGCGGCATAGGCATAATAAGGGTCAGCGGCCCGAAAGCAGAAACAATATTAAGGAAACTGTTCAAACCCAAGGGATATCAAAACGCACAGTTTATTGGCAATAGACAATTTAACTATGGACATGTCATTGATCCTGTCGACAATAGCATAGCGGACGAAGTAATGGCGGTGCTTATGAAGGCCCCAACCACTTATACAAGGGAAGATGTTGTCGAGATACAGTGCCATGGAAGCATTGTTTCGTTGCAGAAAATTCTTTCTTTGGTTTTGAGTTGTGGAGCCAGATTGGCCGAGCCCGGGGAATTTACTAAAAGGGCTTTTCTTAATGGCAGGATAGACTTATCCCAGGCGGAAGCCGTTATAGATGTGATTAAAGCAAAGACCGAAAAAAGTTTCCGTGCTGCCGTAGATCAAATGGAAGGCAGCATATCGCGAAAGGTAAGAGATTTTCGCAACAGGTTAATGGAGATTTTGATTCAACTTGCTGTTAATATCGATTATCCTGATGAAGATATTGAGGAATTAACATATGAAGAATTGATAGATAGCTTATTGTCAATAGGCAATGACTTGGATCGATTCATATCTACGGCCGATGTGGGTCGCATTATCAAGGAGGGTATACGTGTAACAATAGTCGGCAGGCCTAATGTAGGAAAATCTTCATTGCTGAACACACTTCTGGGGGAGCAAAGGGCTATTGTCACGGAAATACCGGGTACGACGCGGGATACTATCGAGGAGGGTTTGAGTTTACGTGGAATACCCGTATATTTGACAGATACTGCCGGGATCCATTATACGGATGATCCCATTGAACAGATGGGTATAGAAAGAAGCAAGGCGGCCTTTGATAAAGCAGATTTAATAATATTTATGATAGACAGCAGCGAGCGGATCGGAGACGATGATATAGATATCGCAAATAAGCTGAAAGATCGTAAAACTATCGTTATGCTAAATAAAACCGATCTCGGCAAACAAGTGACATCTCAACAGCTTGCTGAAATTCTTCCGGATGCTATATTTATTGATTCGGCTGTTGTTGAGGAAAAAGGTATTGAGGAACTGAAGGATTCGATATTGGAATTGGTATACGATGGACAGATAATACAGGAACACAGTGATATAATAACAAATACCAGGCATAAGGATCTGCTTGTGAGAGCGAGAAAAGATATAAATGACGGTATGATCATGGCTTGTCAATATGAAGCACTGGATTTTATAGAAGTTGATGTAAGGCATGCTTGGGAGCTGCTTGGTGATATTCTGGGTGAGACGGTGACAGAGGATATTATCGACAATGTTTTCAGCCGTTTTTGCTTGGGAAAATAGGAGAAATAATGGGCTATCTGATGGGTGAATATGACATAATCGTAGTGGGGGCAGGCCATGCCGGCTGTGAGGCAGCCCTTGTTTCAGCAAGAATGGGCAAAAGCACCCTCATATTGTCCATGAACCTGGAAGCTATTGCAATGCTTGCCTGCAATCCTTCGATCGGCGGAACAGGCAAGGGACATCTGGTACGGGAAATAGATGCCTTGGGTGGTCAAATGGGCCTTGCTATTGATGAAACCTTTATTCAAAGCAAGATGCTCAACACATCAAAAGGTCCCGCCGTGCACTCACTTCGTGCACAAACAGACAAAACCCGCTACCATCAGGCAATGAAACGTACCCTGGAAGTTCAGGAGAACTTAGATCTCAAACAGGGCGAGGTCGTCGAACTAAAAATTGAAGGCGGAAAAATAGAGGGAGTTTTAACAAATACTGGTGCTTTCTATAAAGGCAAGGCGGTTATCCTGGCGACAGGAACTTTTCTCGGGGGGAAAATATTTATCGGAGATCATAATTTTTACAGCGGCCCCAACGGTATGGCTCCGTCCCTGGAGTTGGCTGAGTATTTTAAGATCAGCGGCTTTGGTATGCGCAGGTTCAAAACAGGTACACCTGCAAGGGTCAAGGGGAGTACCCTGGATTACAGCCTGATGACAGAACAACCAGGAGATGAAAAAATTGTTCCCTTTTCTTTCATGAATGAGGATCTGGAGTGCGAGCAGATACCATGCTGGTTGACTTATACAAATGAGGAAACACATGAGGTGATAAGGGCCAATTTCGGCAGATCGGCACTTTTTGGCGGGCAGATAGAAGGGGTAGGGGCCAGATATTGTCCTTCGATCGAGGATAAGGTAAATCGGTTTGCAGATAAGAAAAGGCATCAGCTGTTCATAGAGCCGGAAGGCCTTTCCACCGAGGAGATGTATGTTCAGGGCATGTCTACAAGTCTTCCTGAGGATGTACAGGAGAAATTTTACAGGACAATCCCGGGCCTGGAAAAATTAAAAATTACCAGACCGGCCTATGCCATAGAGTATGATTGCATAGATCCTTTGGAATTGAAAATAAACCTGGAGCATAAAAAAACCGGGAATTTATTTTTCGCAGGTCAGATCAACGGGAGCTCCGGTTATGAAGAAGCCGCCGCCCAGGGGCTGATGGCGGGTATCAATGCGGTGAGGAAATTAGATGGTAAAGGACCCTTTATTCTGGGCCGCGATCAAGCCTACATCGGCGTTCTTATTGATGATTTGATCGTTAAAGGAACCAATGAGCCTTACAGGATAATGACCTCTCGAGCAGAGTACAGATTGGTCCTGAGACAAGACAATGCCGAGGAAAGATTGACTGAGCTTGGTTGGCAGGCAGGATCCGTATCAGAGGAGCGCTATAATGCTTACCTTGAGCGCAGAGACTCTATCAAAGATGAACTAACGCGCCTTGAGAATACTTTGGCTACGCCGACAAAGGCTAACGAATTTCTGGATTTGATGGGCAGCGCAAAACTATCTGCAGGGATATCTCTTGCCGAACTATTAAGGAGGCCGGAGTTGACCTATGACTCTATCGCACAGATAGATCCCGGCAGAAGTCCTTTATCACAGCATGTAATCACATCTGTTGAGGTAAGAATAAAATATGAGGGCTATATTAATAAACAATTGCAGCAAATTGAAAGATTTCGCAAACTGGAAGATAAAAAGATTCCCGAGGATATAGATTATAGTGTTCTTGATGGGATAAGAATTGAGGCATAACAAAAGCTTGCCGGCCATCGGCCGCTTTCTATCGGACAGGCCTCCAGAATATCGGGAGTTTCACCGGCAGATATAAATGTTCTCCTGATTCACCTCGAGAGAATGAAAAAAGCAGGCAGGTGACATAATATGGAAATACTCAATAATGCGATGTCAATTCTCGGCATAGATGATGATAATAAGAAAATAGAAGTTTTTAAAAAATATAGAGACTTGGTGATTGACCGGAATACAAAGGTTAATTTGACTGCAATCACGGACCCTAAAGACTTTGAGATTAAACATTTTGTTGACTCAATATTAGCCGCTGCCTTCTCCGGATTCAAAGATGCCGAAAATGTAATCGACATCGGAACCGGTGCAGGTTTTCCCGGGCTGCCTTTAGCTATCTGCTTTCCGGATAAACAATTTGTTTTGGTTGATTCACTGAACAAACGAATCAGGATAATCAATGAAATCATAGACATCCTTGATATTAATAATGCAATTGCATTGCACGGCAGGGCAGAGGATCTGGCTAATAAAGCTGAGCATCGGGACAAATACGACATTTGCGTTTCACGCGCTGTCGCAGAATTGTCGGTGTTGGCTGAGTATTGCTTACCCTTTGTAAGAACCGGAGGCTTTTTTGGTGCATATAAAACCCTCGAAGCATTGAAAGAGCTACAGAATAGCAATAAGGCGCTCAAGCAATTAGGCGGTTGTTATCATGTTGCCACAAAGGTAAATTTGAACGGGGTGGAGACAAATCATCAGATATTGTGGATAAAGAAAGTAGGCAGGACTCCTGCGAAGTTTCCCAGAAAAGCCGGAATGCCATCGAAAGAACCATTAAAATGAAATATAATGTAAATATTTGTATTATGATTTTATAACACATCGGACATGCCTCCTGTAAAATAGAACAAAGGGGGTATTTTTATGTTGACGAGAAGCAAAAATCGTCCTTTGGACATTCCTATAAGCTCGATAATTATAAATCCGGATCAGCCGAGAAAAACATTTCAAAATAATGAACTGGAAGAACTGTCCAGCTCAATACGCGAATTTGGTGTGATTCAGCCCATAATCGTAAAAAAACAAGGGGCACAATATCATTTGATCGCGGGTGAGCGGCGGATACGGGCTTCTATTCTTGCCGGATTGGACAAAATTCCGGCGATTTGCAGGGAAGCGGACGAAAAGGAAATGGCGCTGATAGCAATTGTAGAAAATGTCCAGCGGGAAGATCTGAACTACATAGAGGAGGCTTTAGCGTACAAAAGCCTAATGGATGATTATGGTTTAGGTCAGGCCGAAATAGCGAAGAGGGTAGGGAAGCAGCAATCAACTATCTCTAACAAAATACGGCTGTTATCTTTGCCCGACGAAATTCGTTATGCTTTGACCGAGAACAGGTTATCTGAGCGGCATGCAAGAGCGCTGCTGCGGATTCAGGATGGCGAACAGCGAAAAAGAATATTGGACAAAATTATTGAACACTCTCTTAATGTCAGACAAAGCGAAAAGCTGATTGATGACTTCGTCAAGAAAACTGAGGAAGAAAGGCGAAAAGCGGAAAAGCTTTGCTTCATTAATTATAAAATTTATATCAACACCATAAAAAAGGCCTTCTCCAGCATCCAAGAGGTTGAAAGCGGGGCAAAATATTTTCAGGAAGACAAAGGTGATCATTTAGAATTAAGAATCCTGATCCCTAAAAAGGCAGGATGATTGATTATATGCGGGGTGACCCAGGTTGCCCCGCAAAATCTGAACTATGATACCTTTCCACTGTTCTGATCAGGACACACATTAATTATATTGTATTATCAGTAATAATGTTTCACGTGAAACATTCTTTTTTTGTCTATAAAATCTGTTCATTAATAAAGTTATGGTATATAATAATGAAGTAACAAAATGACGGTAAAAGTAACTTGACCATTGCCTTTGTATAGAAAAGGAGAAAGATTTGGGAAAAGCAATAGCTATATTCAATCAGAAGGGTGGAGTGGGAAAAACCACAACCAATATAAATCTGGCCGCATGCCTGGCACTGAAAGGAAAAAAAGTGCTGGTTTTAGATATTGATCCTCAAGGCAACACTACCAGCGGAATCGGAATTTTAAAGAAGGGACTTAAAAAAACCGCATATGAAGTGTTGATCGATGACAGCATACATCCTAAAGATGCCATACTTTCGACGGGTATTAAAAACCTGGATATTATTCCGGCCAGCGTGCAGCTTGCCGGAGCCGAAATCGAACTTGTGCAACTGGAGGCAAGAGAGAGAAGGTTAAAAAAGGCTATCGATAAAATCAAGAACGGGTACGATTACATATTTATCGACTGTCCTCCTTCCCTGGGTCTTTTGACTATCAACTCGCTCACAGCGGTGGATAGTGTATTGATCCCCATTCAATGTGAATTTTATGCCCTTGAGGGAGTCAGCCAACTGATGAGCACCATCGAACTGGTGAAAAAGAACCTCAACAAGGAATTGGAGATCGAGGGGGTTATACTCAGTATGTTCGACGGGCGCACTAATTTATCCATTCAGGTTGTTGAAGAAGTAAAAAAATATTTCAGGGACAAAGTTTATATGACTGTAATACCGCGCAATGTAAGGCTGGCGGAGGCCCCAAGTTATGGAATGCCCATAACGGAATACGATCCGAGATCGAAAGGCGCTATGGCGTATATGGAATTTGCGGAAGAATTTCTGAATCAAGAAAGGAACAGGAGATGAGTGCATCAAAAAACAGAGGGCTTGGGAAGGGCCTTGAGGCTCTGTTCGGAGATGTAGAAATCAGCTTGTCCGAAGAAGGCTTAGAGGACAATGATTCTGAGAACAAAGTGTCATTTATAGATATACATGAGATCAAGCCAAATGCCAACCAACCCAGAAAAGATTTCAGCGAGGAAAAAATAGAGGATCTTGCCCGATCGATTGAAGAGCATGGAATCATACAACCAATAGTATTGCGCCGATCGGGGGCAGGGTACGAGATCGTAGCCGGTGAGAGAAGATGGCGTGCAGCCAGAAGGGCCGGTCTTAAATCGGTGCCTTGTCTTGTTCGGGAACTGACCGATGAGCAAAATGCTTTCATGGCACTGATAGAAAATATGCAAAGGGAAGATTTGAATGCTATAGAAGAGGCTATGGGATTGGACAGATTGATAGCTTCTTATGGATTGACACAAGAAGTCGTATCTAAAAGCATAGGGAAAAGCCGCCCATATATAGCAAACTCACTGCGCCTCCTGAAACTGCCTGATGAGATCCAGCAAATGGTGTCCGAGGGCCGATTGAGCGGTGGTCACGCAAGAGCCATAGTGGGATTGAAAGAAAGAAAAGTACAGTTACAGGCGGCAAAAAAGTGTATAGATCAGAACTGGACAGTCAGGGATATTGAAAACTTTGCAAAAACAACTAAATCAGATCCTGAAAAGAAAAAACCAAAGGCAAGACCAAAAAACAGAGAGCTTTTGGCACTGGAAGATGAGTTGAAGGACATATTTGGAACAAAGGTCAATATAGTTTTAGGTTTAAAAAAAGGTAAAATAGAAATTGAGTATTTCAGCCGGAATGAATTAGAAAGGTTGCTGGAACTATTTCAAGGCTTGAAGTAATTTTCATAATAATATTGATACCAGAAGATGAACCACGAGTATAATAAAGGAGTTAGGTATGCCAATTTCTAACCGAAAAGATTTGATGTATCAGGTCATGGAAAATATGACCGGCATGATTCGAGTTGTAGACATTGATAACAACATATTATATATGAACAAAAGCATGAGAGAAGAATTTGGGGACAGTACCGGCAAAAAGTGCCACACAATGCTATGTAAAGACAGGAAATGTGAAATCTGCATCAGCCAGGATTCGATTATGGCTGATCTGGCCCAGGCTAAAGAGGTAAATTTTGAAGGAAAAGTGTATCGTGTTATAGCATCACCGGCGACAGATGTAGATAAAGGCAGATATTCAATTGAAATTTTTTACGATATAACGGAGCAAAAACTATTAGAGGAAGAGTCCCGAAAGCATTATGAAAAGCTGAAAGGTGACATAGAGTTTGCAAAACAGATACAGAGAAAAGCGCTTCCCGATGATGGGATTTATTGGAATGCAATTAAAACGTATTCAGCATACTATCCAAGCGAGGACTTAGGCGGGGACCTCTTCGATATACTCAAGGTAAATGACGATATAATCGCATTTTATATTTCTGATGTATCCGGCCATGGTGTACGCTCTTCACTGATGACTATTTTTTTAAGACAAGTGATTAGGGGGATGAAGTCCGCTGCGGTCGATCCGGTGGAGGTTCTGGACGAAATACTGAAAGCCTACAGGGACCTCGATCTGGACAGAGAGCAGTATATATCTCTGATCTATGGTGTGTATAACAGGAAAACCAGGGGCCTTTCGTTGGTAAATGCCGGTCATAACTGTCTTCCGCTGGTAATTGAGAACAAAGGAAATGACGGAATCAAACTGACAGAGCTTGAGATAAGCGGAATGCCAATGTGCAGTTTGCTTAGCGTATCAAATCACAAGGTGCGGAATCTGCAGATGGAGAAAGGAGACAGAATCCTGCTTTATACTGATGGAATCACAGAATCTTTCAATAAAGAGAAAAAAATATTCGGCATAGAAGGTGTAAAAAAAATCATCCATCAGATGAAAGAATCCGGAAACAAGGAAATAGCTGAAGGTATCGTGGAAGGAGCGATACATCATTCCGACAGCTCCCAAAGCGATGATATGGCGGTATTGATCCTGGAGCTGTTATAAGATTATTTTACAAATTAATAAATCATACATCTTTTTCGAGGGAACATATTCCCTTGTTGGCTAAAGCATCGGCACGGTTATTTTTTTCCGTGATAAGGATAAAATCTTCTTTAGTAAAATCCGGACCGTTCCACTCCAGAAATTTATTATAGAGGGCGTCTGTGTTTGTGCGACTGCTGTTTATGTTAACGTGTCCTTTAACCCTGTAGAATGTTATATCATGCCGACCGATCAGTTGAAACAGCTCTTCCCACAGGTCACGGTTTTCCACTTCGGTATTTTTTGTGGTTTTCCAACCATTCTTCTGCCATTTTATATACCATTTTTCACGGAAACAGTTGACAAGGTAAGAACTGTCGGAAAACACAGAAATGATTTGCCCGGGCTTTTTTATAACTTTCAGTGCATTTAGCAGAGCCTTCATTTCCATGCGATTATTGGTTGTATTATTTTCGCCGCCAAAAATCTCCTTGCTGTGTTGTCCATACTCCAGCAAGGCGCCCCAGCCTCCTGAATTAATATCATTTTGATTGCCCGCGCAGGCCCCGTCGGTGTAAATTTTGATTGTCTTCATATCGGCCTCCTCAAGTCATTATGTAACAATGAAAATCAAATGTAAAGCTATCTTAAATTCGGCGTAATACTATTGTAACATTGATATTCTATACTTACGTTGAGAGATTGTGATTGAACAGAGCATTATGGCGGCGCCATAATGTGTAATAGACATAAGATATAAGAGGAAATGCTTATTCTCTTGGGAAAGGAGGAGAGTTCATTTGAAAAGATTAGTTATGATATTTACAGTTTTAGCAGTGCTGTTTTGCAACATTGTATTTGTTGCGGCCGCTTCCGATCCGGCTGTTACCATCGTAAGTCCGTCCCAGAGCGTGACAGGCAGTAATCTCCTCATCTCGGTAAAAATGACAGCGCCTAAGACTATAAAAGTATATTGTTATGAAGAAAAGGAAAAAGTCGGGGACACCTTAGTATCAATAGATCCCACAGCGGTATCAGAGGAAAATTTTTCGGCTAAAACCCTTGTGAGCGTATCTGTCATGACGCCGGAAACTTTTGAAGGTACCGGCAGCCTGCAATTTTACAACAAGCAGATCAATGACATTACCCCCGGCCTTTATCGTATAAAAGTCGAAGTACTTGATAAATCCAAAACAGTGACGGCTTCATCAACCTTGCGTGCATTAGTTATTCCTAAGGATAGCGATGCATCCTCCGGCAGTGAAATTTTTCAGTCTCAGCAATCAGGTGCGTTGCAGTGGGTACAAAATCTGCTAAAAAGCATCTTTAAAAATTAAGGCGGCGGATTGCCATGAATAAGCCAAGGCCGCACTATATTGAAACGGTTAAAAACATAATATTAGTAGTATTGTTTTTTTCAACGATGCTACTATTATACTTTTTTTGGGGCAGCCCTGTACAGGGCAATTTTCGTATATCCGATTTTATAACCGGTGAATATCAGGAGATACCCACGTTCAAAGAGGTGATCAGGCCCGGCAGGGTAGTTGCACATCTTGTAGGAGGCAGTTACACTGTTGTCGATGAGGCAGATTATAATGGATGGGAAAGTTATATAAACACGATAAAGGGCTTGTCCAAGGAGGATGTTTTATCTGTTGAGGAAATAACTGAGGAACAATTCGACAAAATAATGGAATTCAGATCCATAACCTATAGATTCCACTATACCATACCGATTGAGGAGTTCCTTAAACGTTATGGAATAAAAGATATGGTAGGAGCCGAACAAATAAGTGAGTTTTCGCTTATGGGTTTTTCATCGGGCAGTCCCGAAAGCCTCTTTGTGGTCAATGAGTACAAGAATAAGTATTATCGTATCGTGTCTGCGAAATCCCACAATATGCTTGAAGATTTACTTTCCCGGGTAGAGGCCGGGGGGCAGACTAATTATTATAGTATAGGTGTTGTGGCAGGAAGCACGACTAAAAACACTGCGGTGATACCGCTTTCTGTTGAATCATCTTTGTCTCAAATGCGCTATGCCTGCGAGCTTGAAGGAGCTAATAACAACAGTTTAAAAGAATTCGCCCAGGCATTCTTCGGCGAAAGCCTTGACTTCGTCAGGCAAATACAGGGAAGCAAGGGGACTCATATTTATATGTACGGCTACGGGGAAAAGGTCCTTACAGTAAGCGCCAAAGGCAGGGTCGAGTATAAAAATAAGGAAATGCCTCAGGGGAACCAGCAAAACTTATTCGAGGCATTGGATACTGCCATTCAATTCGTTGCTACCCACGGGGGTTGGCAGACTCCGGAAGGCATAGAGCTGACTCCGCGCGTTCAATCGGTGAAAGCCGTTGAAAGCAATAAGCAAAAGGGTTTTACCATCATATTTGAGATGGGGATCGGATCGGAGACCCTATACCTGAAAGACAGCCATTCGATTATGGTCGAAGTGATTCATGGGCAGGTTACACAGTATTTAAGGGATATTATAATCGTTGATGAAAATAATCTGCAGAGGCATACCGGCGGGCCGGGAAAAGAGACGTTCTCAGTCATAAATATGATAGCTCAGCATTATAAATATATGGCCGAAGTACTGGATCAAAATGGTGAATTTTCCGATTTAGTGGGGGAAGAACTGTTCGATGCGGTTTTGGGCCGGATTGAATACGTAAAGACAGGCTATATGAAGCCCCGCACAGAAGATGAAAAGAACCATATGTTAATTCCCGTCTGGGTAGTCAGCACAGGGGATTATCTGTTATATTTCGATCTGTACGATGCGGAACCATTGGGCTATGCAGGAACTCTCGGGTTTTGAGGTAAGACATGGACTGGACAAAAGCTAAAACAATATTAATAGTCGCTTTACTTATGACTAACATCTTTCTGGTGGGTATGTACGTTATAGTAAATGCCAACGACGGGCCTACCGAGGAGAAACTTCAGGCCGAAACTATTGCTTTGCTGGAGGCAAAGCATATCTATGTCACAAATGACCTTCCCGAAGGCCAGCAAAAAATTCCGGTATTGACGGTGGAGCATTCACAAATATCCGACGAATATATAAAAAGCAAAATTGCAGGGCAGATTCCGTCTGATCCCGGGGAATGGACGGAAAAAGGCGCACAGGAAACGGCAGAACGTTTTTTAAAAGACAGCGGCCTTTGGAGTGCTAATGTGATCCCCGGCGGAATCGAACGAAATGGGAAAGAATTTATAATCAGCTACAAAAATGAATATGAAGGCTTCTTGCTTGAAGAAAGTTATATGAAATGTATCGTCAAAGAGGGAAAGATAACGGAAATTGAAAGATTTTGGTTTAAACCCGTCGCATTTGGGAAATCAAAAAAGGCAACCATTTCTGCGTCAGCGGCTCTTATCGTTCTCATGAGAAGTAAGGAAGAGAGGGAAGCAATCGTCGTTGACAGTATCGAAATGGTCTACTGGCTCGATACCTCCGAATACAGAGGTGAGTCGGCGGTCTCTGATACGGCCCTTCCTGCGTGGAAGGTTACATATAATGGCGGAAAGGTCAAATACATTCCCGCTTACAATGATTGATTGGAGACGAGATATTATTTATAATAGATTATATACCTCCGGATAGTTTGTAAATGGGGGTACAAGCACAGCAAAGGAATAATACTTATGTCATTGAGCTTTTGTTCATTTTCCAGCGGCAGCAGCGGGAACTGTTATATGATAAAATCCGAGACCACGGCTGTTCTTGTGGATGCGGGTATAAGCGCCAAAAAGATCCTCAACGGTATCGTACAAACAGGTACACTCGGTGAGGAAATTGCGGCAGTACTCCTGACTCACGAACACAGCGATCATATTAAGAGTCTTTCTACCTTAATGAAAAGACTGGGTAGACTGAGAGCATATGCCAATCGGAACACATGGTCCGCGATAGACCAGAAAATAGATCCTGACAGGAAAAAATGTTTTAATACGGGTGAAACGTTCATAATAGGGGATATAGCGGTTAATACTTTTAGTGTATGCCACGATGCCGTCGACCCCGTAGGTTATTCATTTTATAAAGACGGAAAGCAGATAAGCATTGTCACGGATACGGGTTGCGTTATGGAGGAGGTCGTTGAGGAGATAAAGCGGGCCGATTTACTTGTATTGGAAGCCAATCATGACGTTGACATGTTAAAAATCGGCAGATACCCATGGTTTCTGAAGCAGAGGATATTGGGTGACCGCGGTCATCTTTCAAACGAATCGGCAGGGGGATTGTTAGTCAGGCTATTGTCAGAGCAGAATAAAAAGCGTAGAATTTTACTTGCTCATTTAAGCAGCGAAAACAACTTTCCCGAAATGGCCTACCAAACAGTAAAAAACATTCTCGAAGAAGAGAACTATTTTATAGGTAAACATGTGGAGTTGAATACCATCGTTAAGGATGAGGTAAGTATTCTTTATCAAGTTTAAAATCAGCGCAAAGGGGGTCAGGCGATGGATGATGAAAGGATAATTTATAATACGGAAGGCGAAGATCCAAACTTCGTATTAGTGACCGGCGATAATAATGGGGGAAAAGATGAAATCCCGCAAGATGAATCGTTCAATGGGAACGGATATGAAAACAAGGAAATATGGAGCAGCGATAAAGAAGTGCCCCTCAGAAAACCGGTGAAGAAGGGTCGATTTAAAAAATTTATGGCGATATTGCTGATTGTTGCTTTATCCGGTGCCGCGGGATTTGCGGGAGGTTTAGCAGCGGTAGAATACGGCCTGAACAACTATAGTCCGACAGCCGGCGGCAACAACCCGATTACTATTAATCCCAGTGATAACGTGAGTACGGCGGAGGCGATTGCTGCCAAGGTAATCCCTTCAGTTGTCGGAATCAGTACGACGACCGAGGTTATAAGGCAAAATATATTCGGCATGCAACAGGGTGAGCTGATTAATGGAGTAGGTACGGGATTTATCGTGCATGAGGATGGATTCATAGTAACCAACTCCCATGTGGTTGATGACGGAAGCGCAAAAACCATCACAGTCCAGCTGACTGATGGCAGGGAGTTGTCAGGCACAGTACTTTGGAGCGACGCTGCTTTGGATTTAGCTATGGTCAAGGTTAATGCAAGCAACCTGGTCGCAGCGGAGCTGGGTGATTCCGATGAGGTTAACATAGGTGCTTATGCCGTTGCTATCGGCAACCCTCTCGGATTGATATTCGACCGAAGCGTTACACAAGGTGTTATCAGCGGCTTAAATCGAACCATTACGGTAGGCAATAACAACAAATCGGTAACAATGGAGGGGCTGATTCAGACAGATGCTTCCATTAATTCAGGAAACAGCGGAGGGCCGCTTCTCAACAGCCGGGGGCAGGTTATAGGAATCAACTCTGCAAAAGCCGCTTCGGGGGAAGGCCTGGGCTTTGCAATTCCTATAAATACAGCTAAGCCTATAATTGAAGAGATAATGAAAACTGGGACGTTCAAAAAGGCCTATATAGGTATTTCCGGTGCAAATGTCGAGTTGTATTTGCAATACTACCCGGAGGAAAATCTGGGAACCAGGACAGGAGTTATAATCAGCCGTATTTATGAGGGATCGCCGGCCGATTTGGGCGGAATCCGGCAAAAGGATGTAATAACGGCCATCGATGATACAAAGATCAAAACAATGGAACAACTGACAAAGCTTTTGTTCTCCTATAAGCCGGGTGACGTGCTCACTGCCCACGTTTTGAGGGATGGCAAAAAGATGGAACTCAGCTTGAAACTGGGCGTCTCTCCGGAATAATTTGCAGCTGGTTAACCGGTAATAAATTTGGGACCTATTATGGTCGAAAAGTGCAACAATCAAGATTAGGAATATAGATTATATTGAACATACAAGTTATTTGCGTAGGCAGGATAAAGGAAAAATATTGGAACGAGGCGCTTTCTGAATATAGGAAGCGCCTTAACAGATTTTGTGTGCTTACCATTGATGAAGTAAAGGAGGAGCGCCTTGCCGACAATGCTTCTTCCGCCCTTGAGGAGATGGTAAAAACGGAAGAGGGCAAGCGTATACTTGGCAGGCTGAAAGCAGGCTCATATGCAATTGCACTGGATTTAAAAGGCAAGGAATTTTCGTCTGAAATGTTGGCCGAAAAGATAAATGAACTGGGAGTTGCCGGCCGCAGCGATGTTTCATTCGTAATTGGCGGTTCCCTGGGCCTTTCCAAAGAAGTTTTGGAAAAGGCGGATCTCAGGCTTTCCTTTTCCAAGATGACATTTCCTCACCAGATGATGAGGGTAATTTTGTTGGAACAGCTGTATCGGAGCTTTAAAATCAACCGGAACGAAATATATCACAAGTAGCCGGGGCAACAGATAGAATAGGGCTCACCCGAATTTTTTGACGGCATCTATGTATTTGGCCAGGGTTCCAAGGTTTACATAATAGACTGAATATTTGTCTTCCTTTTTAACCTGGACTAAATCGGCGATGGCCAATTTATTAATGTGCTGCGAAATAGTTGCCTGCGAATAATCAAATGCTGCCACAACATCTTTATTGCAAACCCTGATGCGGTTTCTATTGCTCAAGAATATAAAGCGGAAAATTTTAAGTCTGGCAGGATGCGCCAGAGCATCAGATACTCTGGCTGTCAAAAGCAGCTCTTCTTCCTGCATTTCATCTAATTCTTTTCTAACTCTCATTTAATAATCCCTTTCAGAAATACAAATACTGTTTATCGTGTAATGCCAATGTACAATGTATAAAATATTATAGGAAAACTTCGCATATAAGTCAATAGATGAAATTATTTTCAACAACAAATGAACTTTATTTCAATAATTATTATTCAAGAATCAGCAAAAAACGCAAAGATGCTGAAATTAACAGGGTTTGCATCTATAAATGGATTTGGCACGAACCTTGCTGTTGATGATATCAATTATATATTTAAATTATTTGACAAGGCAATTATTAAGGAGGTGCAAAATAATGAATGCCAGAAAACCGTACATTTATGAAGCGCTTTTATCATTCGTATTTTTAATTGCTGTAATGGCAATCAGCATTGCCGTGTTTGAGGCAAATCCACACATCCCCATGCTTTTTGGCGCCGCATTTGCAGCACTCATAGCCCTAAGATTGGGGTTCACCTGGACGGAAATTGAGGAAGCAATGTTTCGTGGCATCGGTCAGGCTCTGCAAGCAATCGTAATACTGGCTATTATAGGTATACTTATAGGGGTTTGGCTTCT